>CABUSE010000164.1 GCA_902494135.1 uncultured Collinsella sp.
ATTGCCCCAAAGAAAGTAGAACGGACGGTGCGGCTTACATCTAGGACGCGCCATGATCGCGCCGCGCGCACGCGGTCGCTTACGTGGATCCCTTTGACCGCGTCTGTCTTGGACTAGGACGGGCATTTCGTCCGTCCGCAACCACAGCCTGGTAGGAACGAAGCGCATTATAGCTAAGTTCAAGCTAAAGTTTAAGGTTAGGGGCGTTATTCGCATCGCGAGTACAGATTTCGCAGGTCAGGACGGGCCGCACGCGCTCTGATTGAGCCCGTCGCTCCCCTATGGAAAGCCCCAACACACCCGTCTTAGGGTGCCGTGGCCAAAAAATGGCAAATATGAGTACTGTTACCAATTTAGTAACAGGTAATTTTGGCCTCTCGGACAGATTTTGCGCTCAGTGCCGCCAACTTGATGCTTAGTTTTTCTACATTTGTTTATTATCTTCTTACTTTACGCCGCCTCCGAGTCCAAAATTCCTTGATTTTGCTGTTACTGATTTAGTGACAGTACTCATATTTGCCATATTTTGGCCAGGGCATATGATTAACCCCCTATTTTCGACGTGAATTAGACCGGCTTAAGCCCAAAACACGCCCGCAGCGTGTTAAATAGCGCCTCTTGCTTCTTTCTGCGAGCGTCAACACGGTTGCGATATCGCTTACTCATGCGCTGGTGGATGCGCCATGCGAGCGTTTCCATCGCTTCCATGTCACAGAGCATTTCGTTGTTGACCGTCGCGACCTCGATTCCCATAGTAATCAAGCCCGTGTTGCGCTTTTCATCATGGATACGTCCCCTCCGGGAGGAATGGCCCAGCTCACCGTTGTATTCCAGGTCAAACCGGGCTGTTTCCTGATACGCATCGCAAACTGCGTGCGACATCCCCGAGATTGCCTGCGCGCGGTCATCGAACTCAATCTTGTAGTCGGTCTTAAAGGGACCGCAGGCAAATCCGCCATAGGAAAACGGAAGCGAAAACAGAGCGAGCATGATGCACTCCATGGGCGAGCGCAGGTTTTCTGACAAGTAGGGACACAAACGCTGCAGTTGTTTGGCCGCATTCCCCTTGCATACCGCGAGGTAATCTGCCAGACGATCGGGCGTCAGCACCGGCTCAACCTCAAAGTAGCCCACATCTGCTGGCCGGTCCTTGTCCTTTGCAAGTTTATTCGTAACAGGCGAGGTGTAGGGAGGCAGATACTTCCCGCGGTCACTCAGCGAAATCTTAGAGCACAGCTCCTGAGCCAGGGCAAATGCCTGGATGCAGCCGACCTCGCGCGCAACGGCAGCACAAAGGGCCTCGGGAGATAGACTGTATACACCCGGCTCCACCTCTAGAATCGAGCCGGCAGGCAACCCGGAACACACGGACCAGCCCACGCCAGGCATGCGGCGGCGCTGCGCCGCAGATCCCACCAGCAAGCACAGATCTTCTTGCACCTCGCCGCTTGCGGCCCCAATCCGCACCAAGTCGGGAAGGTAGATATCCTCGGTCGAGGGCGACGACGTGCGCAGCACACGGCGCTCTTCATCGGGATCGAGGTCCCTCCAGCTGATGTAACCCATTTTTCGGCGCTCGGCGCGCATCATGCGTAGCGCCGAGGCGCCTGTTAGGATTACGGAAGCCGCCAGCTGTTCGTCTGTCGGCTCGTTGCGCCGCTCAATCTTCACTGCCACAAAACCACCCCTACCAAACGCGTGCGATAGCGAGGCCATCGACCGCTACGGCGCCGGCGCGCTTGAGTTCCGCCGAAGCCGCTGCCATCGTCGCACCCGTGGTGATAACGTCGTCGATAAGCAGCAGGCGGCGGCCCCGCACATCCTCAACCGTCTCGTACATGCCTTGGGCACGCTCGCGGCGCTCCTCACGACCGAGTTCGCGCTGGTCGCCATGCCCGTACTTGACGAGAGCATCGAGCAGGGGAACACCCGACAGCTCGCAAAATGGGCGCGCAATAGCCTCCATATGATCAAAACCACGCCGCCGAAACGCTGCCGCCGTCGCAGGCACAAACACCACCGCATCCGCGCCGGACAGCACACCTCCATAGCGGTCGGACGCTACGACCTGGGCATGCAGGGCGGTGTCGTAGAGCAGCTCTGCCAGATACGGCGCCAGGCGTCGCTCACCCGCATCCTTGTACGCTTTAATGATGCGCGGCAGCGGATGCGCATAGACGGCGCACGCCAGGCAGCGGTCGAGCGCCTCCGCCATTGCCGAGGACGTGCCCTCGACCGAACACTCAGTGCACAGCAAATCCCCAAACGGGGCGCCGCATCGGGTGCAGCTATGACGTGGGTCGATGAGCGTGAGCGCGGCCAGGCAGTCTTGGCAAATAAGCGCACCGGCGCGCTCGCAGCCGGCACATCGTGTTGGCGACAATGCCTCGAGCGCCTCGCGTGCCGCCCACTCGGCAAACGGTAGTAATTCGTCCGCAAACGGTAGGGCACCGGCACCCTGCAGACAGCTCAATATGTTCAGATGGCTCTTCAAGACACAACCCTCCCTACGTTCGGTCGCAGGGAGGGTTGTTGATTCGGCGCTATGATACCCCGATGTGCTCGGGGCAAGGCGGGCTAAATCCGCTCGCGGGCGTTATTCGCCGGCGGGCGGTTGTGGTGTGGACGAAGACGGGGTCGAGCCCTCGCCACCATCCTGGCGCGGCTTGCGGGAACGGCGACGGCGACGGCGCTTTTGACCCTGGTCGGCCGAGCCCTCGCCACCGCGATCCTCGCGCGGCTCGCGCTCGTCGCGAGCGGCGCCACGCGAAGCCTTGGCAGCCGCTCCCCCGCCATCTCCGGGACGACGGCGCGTGACCTTGACCTCGCCATCCGAGACCTGATCGGCCACGGAGGGCACTGAGGGCTTCTGTTGCGCGCCCGAGGAATGGCGACGGCGCGGACGCGGCGCGCGCTCCTCCTCGCCACGTGACTTGCCGCCCTTGTCGGCAGGCGC
>CABUSE010000165.1 GCA_902494135.1 uncultured Collinsella sp.
ATGGACTTGAGCGCCTTCTTGCGGCCGCGGTTGACGCCGATCAGCGACAGCGAGCCGGCCAGGTCGTAGGAGAGCTCGGGCTTGACGTCGAGCTTTGCCGTGAGCTGCGCCGCCGCGGGAGGAATGCGGCCGCCGGCAGCCAGTGCGTCGAAGCTCTCGAGCGTAAAGTAGCCGTGCACGTAGGTTTTTGCCTCGTTTGCCCAATCGACCAGCTGTTTGGCGGTCAGTCCCGCCGAACGCTGGCGCACGGCCTCGAGCGCCAAGAGCGCGCCGGTCGCGCAGGGCAGAGCGTTGTCGACCACGTAGAGCTCAAAGTTGGGATACTCGGCGCGCACGGCATCTGCCGCCTGGCACGCGGAGTTGTAGCTCGACGACAGCGCCGAGGTAAAGCACAGGTAGACCGTGGGCGTGCCCTCTTTGGCGCACTCGGTAAAGAACTCGATATAGCGACCGAGCGACACAGCCGAGGTGGACACGCGGGCGCCGGCGCGCATGCGGTCGTAGAACTCCTTAGGGCTCATGCTCGACCAGATGTCATCCGTGCGCTCCTCGCCATCGATAATGAAGGGGAAACCCAGGATATCGACATCAAGGTTCGCGGCGACCTCGGGACTAAAGTCGCAGCAGGTATCGACGACGATGCGGCAACGGTCCGAATGGCCGGTAGATGCAGCCTTGTCCATCAAAGCGACTCCTTACGTAAAAAAGGCGGCCACCCGCATGGGATGGCCGCCAGCCGTTAACTCATGCAAGTTAACGTATTTTACTCGTCAAGTGTTTCGATGCGGGGCTTGATGATGCCATATCCACCATTCTTACGGTGATACACCACATTGATGAGGCCAGTCGTCGCGTTCTCGAACACGTAGAAGTCGTGGCCGAGCAGATCGGTCTGCACCAGCGCCTGCTCCTCAGTCATCGGGGTGACATCGATGACCTTCTCGCGGACGAGCAGGTCGTCCTCCTCCTCGGGCAGCAGCAGGTCGGCCAGATCCTCGACGCGCTCGACCGGCGCGACATCCGCTGCGCTGGCACCGCCCTGGCGGTTGTCCACGACCTTGGTCTTGAACTTGCGCAGCTGGCGGGTGACCTTATCGGCGGAGAGGTCGATGGCGGCGTACATATCCGCACCGTGCTCGGCAACGCGAATCACCGAACCGCGGGCACGAACCGTAACCTCGACGATTGCCGGGTTGGGGTTCGAGGGGTTCTTCTCATAACGAAGTACGACGTCGACCGTCATGGGCTCGATATCGAAAACCTTGAGCGCCTCGCCGATCTTCTCATCCACATGCGCACGCAGAGCATCGGTTACCGTCGTTTTGCGTCCAGAAACCTTGATATCCATACGTGGCTCCAATCTGCCTCGGGGACTTACTGTACTGGCTATGTACCCATTGCCGTGCATTTAATCACGCGGATTCCCAAAGACCCGAATAACGATTGCTTGATACCGCATACCGAAGTCTCGCACTTTTCTGTGGCAAAGTGCGCTATAGGAGGGGGCCGGCGGCTTTGTATTTGGTCCCGAAAATTGGCTTTGACCTGCTGATTTTATTGGGATGAAAAAGCCGGGCTCCCCCATCGGGGAAGCCCGGCAGTGCGTGTTGAAACCGTGAAGAGGTGTCCTTTCCAACGTATAGGAGACACCACCCCTAGCAATAACTAGCTATTGAGTTTGTTAATGTCGTCGTCGGTGATGGTGCCTTCCTGGCTGGACGATTTGTCCTCGGAGGATGCGGTCTCATTGTTGGAATCGGAGGACTCGCTGCCGGAGGACGTGGTCTCACTGGACTCAGAGTCGCCCGGCTGCACGTTAGCGCCCGAAACCGTCTTAGTGGTGAGGTCGTAGGGCATCGTGCCATACCAGACAGAGTGGACCGCCTCGAGCGTGCCGTCGGCCGTAATACCGTCGAGGGCATCGCTCACGGCACGGCACAGTTCGTCATTGGACGAGAGGCCCGCAACACCAAGCGTCGAGGGCGCCTCGAGCGCACCGGCATAGGAGACCTCGCTCATCAGGCGTGCAAGGTAGCCGCCGGCCGTGGAGTCGCAGATCACATAGTCGACCTCGCCGGACTCGAGCGCCTCAAAGCACTCGTTGATGTTGGAGTAGGTCTTTTGGTTGGCGGTGATGCTCTGCTTAGCAAGCGCCTCCTGCGAGGCCGAGGACGTCTGAACGCCCAGGGTGGACGTGTTAAGGGTATCGGTGGAAACGCTTAGCGACCCACCATCGCTAGTTTTACCGAACACGGAAGTGGCATCGTACAGGCAGGTGCCGAGCGAGCTAATGTCCCCGTCCGTGGAGTTAATCTCGCCGATAAAGATATCGGCCTTTTTGTCGCCGAGCGCGGAATCTGCCGAAGACGCATCGACAAAGGCGACCTTAAGGCCCATGCGGCTTGCGAGAGCGCGGGCGGCGTCAACCGCATACCCCGTGAGCTCGCCGTCGGCGTCCTGCATGGCCTGCGGCGCATCGGAAGTATCGAGGGCGACCGTCAGGGTTCCGGGAGTGACCAGGGCATCGTCCGACACCGCCGGCGTGACGGTCTCGTACTCGATCTGGTCGATCGTGGGAGTCGTGAACGTAGACAGCGGGTTGAACGCGCATCCGCTCAGGCCCAAAACGGCAATGACCGCTGCGGTCCCAGCACCCAACCGAGCCGCGTGCATCAAGCTGCCCCTCACCATGTCCACTACCCTGCCTTCTGTGTCGTATACAATCCGTGCGTTGCGCGGAATATCAGGTTGTTCCCACCAGCTGACCTGGTATTTGACCCCACACTTGCGCACCGGGGTGTTTGCTCGGGAGGCCGCAGCCACCTTCACGACTGACCCGCTCGCCCGCGAGGCGGTATTGCCCCAAAGAAAGTAGAACGGACGGTGCGGCTTACATCTAGGACGCGCCATGATCGCGCCGCGCGCACGCGGTCGCTTACGTGGATCCCTTTGAC
>CABUSE010000166.1 GCA_902494135.1 uncultured Collinsella sp.
CGACGGCGTTGGCCAAAAAATCGCGCACGCGCTCTTGGGTGTCGAGCTTGGCCAGCAGGCTTGCCTGAGCGGGGGCCATGTTACTCGGCCTCCTGGGCAAGCGCGGCGGCGACGGCATCCTGGGGGATGTCGAGACCGTGCGCACGAACCAGCTCGACCGTCTGCGCGAAGACGTCTGCGATCGACGCAGTGGCGTCGATGAGCTTTACGCGGTCTGGCTCCTCGGCAGCAATGGCACAAAATCCCTGATAGACGCGCTCCTGGAAGGCCATGCCCTTGGCCTCCATGCGGTCGGCCGCACCACGGGCGGCCATGCGCAGCGCCGCCTGCTCGGGCGTGATGTGATAGACGAGCGTGAGCGCCGGATGCGTACCGGCGACAGCCAGGTTGTTGGCATCGCGCACCATCTGACGGTCGAGGCCGTCGGCAAACGCCTGGTAGCAGGTCGTGGAATCGTAGAAGCGGTCGCACAGGACCACCTTGCCGGCCGCAAGGGCGGGCGCGATAACCTCGTGCACTAGCTGGGCGCGCGCGGCCTCGTAGAGCAGCAGCTCGCAGGTGTCGCCCATCGCCGTATTGGCGGGGTCGAGCAGCAGAGCACGGATCTTTTCGCTGATGGCGGTACCGCCCGGCTCGCGCAGGCTCACAACCTGGTAGCCGGCAAGGTCGAGCGCGCGGGCAAGCAGGCGCGCCTGCGTAGATTTACCGGCGCCATCGACGCCCTCGAGCGTGATAAAGCTATGTTGAGCGGGCTCAAAAGCCATGGGCGCAGCCCCTTCCTACAAGGCGCGTAAATGCAGATATATCAACCAAGCCATGATACCCCAGGGGCAGGCGCGTCCCAAACCCCACCTAGTCATTGGGGACGTTCTTGAATGACTAGTCGTTTAAGAACGTCCCCAATGACCCCCACAACCTAGCCATCGAGGCATCCCCGAAGTTGCGGTGAAATAGGGACTGATTGAAGCTCTGAGACCGCCAAACAGTCCCTATTTCACCGCAACTTATGATGGGGAATTTTGTGCGCTGGGTATAATCGTCGTATTGCATTGAAATGTGGCGAAAGGAGTGGCAATGTCTCGGTATTGCGCCTCGTGTGGCAAGCTTCTTGCAGATAATGCCAAGTTCTGCACCTCGTGCGGTGCACCCGTTGAGCAAACAGCCGCGAGCGATAGCCAGCCCGCTTTTGAGCAGACCGGCTCCCTTGATACGCCGCAAGCCAAGGCGGACGACCCCCTCGCCTATCGCCCCGACCCCGCCGCAAGCCCCGCGGCCGTCGAGACCACGCAGCGCATACCCGTCGCGAGCGGCTCGCCCCAACAGCAGCCGGCTCCCGCATACGCGCCCGCTTCGCCACAGACCCCCGCTCCCAAAAAGAGCGGCGCCGGGCCGCTTATCGCCGTTATCGTTGTGCTGGTGGCGATCATCATCGCCCTGGTCGTTTTCTTTGTGATCAAGCCTTTCGACAGCGCCGCCACGCAGACGACTGCCGAGGTAGCTAAGCTGCACCATGACGTCGACGACGATGACCTAAAGCCTCTCGGCGATCCCAACAGCCTGTACGACGATGATGACGATGACGACGAGGATGGCGGCGAAGCAACGCTCTCCGAGCAGAACCTCTACCGCCGACTGAGCGAATACTACGACTTGCTCGAAGACCTCGACAACTACGTCCGTGGCTGCGCGCAGAACTTCAACGGCAGCTATCTGGAAGAGGATCGAACCACCCGTCAAAATCTCGCCGACGTCGCCGAGCGCACGGAGGACACCATCGAGCAGTATTACGACATCGTCGAGGACCTAGACGTCCCGACGAGCTCCAAGAACTACAGCTCCTGGAAGGACATCATCGCCCTGTACGACGACCTGGATCACCGCATTGACGCAATCTGTGATGCCTGGGAGATCAGCCTGAAATACGCCAAGCCTGCGGACCACAAGAATGAGATCGTGGCGCCGCTGTCGCGCGACAACGTGGCGGGCACCAATGACAATAAGTACCGCCTAGACTTTGAGGAGCGCTATCCCGGCGCCAAACCCGTCGAAGTGAGCTAGCGCTTTGTCGTTCCCGAGCCGACAGTTAGGGACGTTCCTAAACTGCCGGCAGAAAAGGAACGTCCCTAACTGCCGGTCAAAAAAAACGAGCGAGGATTTTGAGGTCCTCGCTCGTTTTTGTTTTAGGTGATGTTTCGACCGTGCGGCTACTTATCGGCAGCGGTCTTTTTGGCAGTCGACTTCTTGGCCGTCGTCTTTTTGGCGGTCGTCTTCTTGGCAGCAGTCTTCTTTGCCGCCGTTGTCTTCTTGGCCGCCGTCGTCTTCTTGGCCGTGCTCGCCTTGGTCGTGGTCTTGCGGCCGCGGGCGGGCTTCTTCTCCTTGGTCGGGCAGTCCATGTTGACGCAGATACGCCACGGACCGCGCGCCGTGTTGACCACCACGATGGGGGCGCCGCACTCGGGGCAGGTCTCACCCGTCGCCTCGAGCTTACCGCGCGCCGGTAGAGGATAGCTCACGCCGCAGTCATCGTAGTTGGTGCAGCGGATAAAGCGCTTGCCGCTCTTCTCGCTCTTGTGCGCGATCAGGTCGCCATGGCGTCCGGCCTCGGCGCACACCTTGCACTCGCCCACCTTAAGGTCGGGCTCGTAGTTGGTGGGGCACGTGGGGTTCACGCAAATCTCGAAGGCCTTCTGGCGGAACGGCTGGCACTTAATGCGCGGCGCGCCGCACTCGGGGCACACGGCTGCCTCGCCCTCGAGCGGGCTTACCTTGACGCCGCTCGGCACCGGATAGGTCACATCGCAGTCGGGCCATCCCATGCAGCCGATAAAGCTGCCACGGGTCTTGGCGCTCGTCTTCATAACCAGGTCCTTGCCGCACTTGGGGCAGGCGCCCACGCGCGCATCGGCCGTAACGGCGTCGCTGATGGCGTC
>CABUSE010000167.1 GCA_902494135.1 uncultured Collinsella sp.
AGTCTAGAGGCGGTCATGCCGGGGCTGTATGCGCGTCCGGATTATTGGTCCGAGCTCAAGTTTCGGCAGCGTTATCTGCATCGGGTACGGGCCCTTGCGCAAAAGCATCCCGACTGGACGTTTTGCTCCTATACGGCGGCTGTTATCTATGGCCTTTCGGTTTCGCATGCCAATTTGACGCACATCCATATCGCCGCGGCGCCGGGGCAATCGACGACGCCCGGCTCTCGGGTGATTCGCCATCGTTATGCTCGTCAAACACGGGCAATCCAGATGGATATTGCCGTGACCGATATCGATCAGACGATTGCGGATTGCCTGGTCGATGCGTCGTTTGTCGAGGGACTGATCATTGCGGACTCAGCGCTTCATGAGCAGCTGTTGTCGATGGAGCATCTTGTTGAGACTGTCGACAATCTTGGCCTGAATCGTCGTGGTGTTGTGATGGCGCGCAGGGTTGCGCGGTGTGCCGATGGACTGTCGGAAAGCGGCGGCGAGTCCAAGGCACGCGCGCTGATGATCGAGCGCGGCTGGCAGACGCCGGAGCTGCAAGTTGAGCTGTTCGACCCAGTTGAGCCGGGACGGCCATATCGCGTTGACTACTTGTGGCGCGTGGGCGACCGGCTGATTATCGGTGAGTTCGACGGATTCGTTAAAAGCGAGAAAGCGGCGGAGGAGGGCAAGCTTGCGAAGGCGCAGTTTGATGAGCGTCAGCGCGAGTCGAGGCTTTCGCTGCTTGATAACTGCAAGATCGTGCGATTGTGCTGGGAGGATCTGGGGGATCCGATAAAGCTCGATCGCAAGCTCAAAGTTGCCGGCGTACCGCGCGTGTGCTGAGGCGGTTGCAGAGCGTTGAGCCGCACGAGCGTGGAAATCCGGACGGACGAGTGTGGAAATCTGGACGCGCATTGGTTAAGCGTGGATTTTCGGACACACGAGCGTGGATTTTTGGACGCTTGTTGAATGAGCGTGGATAATCTCCCGTTTTTGGCTCGTAAGGGGGCTCAAAGTGGGAGATTTTCCACGCTCATCTTGCGGGTGCGATACAGCGGCGATCAGGCGCTGACGATGTGGGGTAGCGGCAGGTCGTGGGCGTCGGTGGGAACGTGGTCGACACGCTGCTCGTCAAAGGCGATGCCGATGATTTGGCATGCGGGCGAGAGCGTGGGCAGGTAGCGGTCATAGCAGCCGCCGCCGTAGCCCAGGCGCGCGCCGGCGCGGTCGAATGCTACGAGCGGCACGACGACCATGTCGAGAGCTTCGGCAGGTACGATAGGGAAGCGGTTGCTGTCGATGTCCGTAGCCGCAAAGGCCCGCGTGGGGTGGGCGATAAACGGAGCCGCGGACGCATCGTCGGCGGCAACTGCCCGCATGCACATGCGCTGGCCACAAGCTGCGGCATCAATTGCCGAGAGCATGCACGGATAGGCCACGCGCCAGCCGCGCGCGGCGGCCGCAGCGGCAAACGCGGCAGGGTCGACCTCGGAACCCATCGCGGCATAGACGGCAACGGTGTGCGGCGCCGCGGCATCCAAGCGATCCAACAGCTCAACAAGCCGCGCGCAGATAACGGTAGACTTTGCCGCTCGCGCGTCCAAATCAAGAGCGTCGCGCCGAGCAATCACCGCCTTCCGCAACTCGGCCTTGTCCATCCCAACCTCCTCTAGCAAACCTACCAAAAAGGGACAGGTTTATTTTGGCAGGTTTTATCTGGGCAAACACCCAAACCACCACATAAGCCATCGCAAAGGGGGCAGTTCATGGACACCTTCGTGGTGGTTTTGACGAAGAGCGGATGTTCGTGGCGGTATATCTCGATCTGTAACAGTAACTCGGCAAAACCGGACCTAGATGTTACAGATTGAGACAAAGGGTCGGCGCCATTCGGAAATGTCTCGATCTGTAACATCTGGAGCCGATATTGCCGCCTAGATGTTACAGATTTAGACAAACTGGTGGGACGGGCTGAGCTGCCCCGCCCAAGCAGCGGCAAAAGAAAAAGGTAGATTTTCAGGCATGTCCCAAAAATCTACCTTTGTTGTGGTTAGCCCAGCAGGTCGACTACGTTAAAGCCGGCGTTGCTCTTGGCGATGACGTCTCGGCCGCCAAAGACGCACGTTGGCGACTCGGCTGCGATACGCGCCACGTCGGCGCCGAGCGCGCGCAGCTCACCGGGCGTGGCGGCAAGCATCTGGGCGCGGCGCTCCTCGCGTGCATGCGGATCGAGCCCGGCCAGGTAGGTCGTGTTGCGACGCTTGGTGAGCGCGTACGGCTTCACCGGCGCGTCCATGCCGCTCACGCAGCTCACGATAAAGCCCTCAAAGGCGGCCTCGTCGGGCTCAAAGCTGCCGAGCCATTCGCCCGCGCGCGCCACGCGCTCAATCGAGGGGTCGATTGCCGGGTCGCGGTAGGTGTAGAACGCCGCCTGACGCTCGCCGGCCGCGCGGAATCCGCAGCCGTACGCGCCGCCCTTCACGCGGATCTCGTTCCACAGGTAGTCGTAGGAAAGCGCGTTGGCGGCAACCGCCCAGGCGCCCGTCACGTCGATGCCCAAGCGACGCGGATCGCACGCGCTTGCCGCAAAGCAGATATCGCTGGGGATGACAAAGGCCTCGTGGCGGTCGCGCGGCGTCGGCACCACGAGCGCGTTGCGGCCGGCATCGGTGCCATGGCCCGCGCCCAGCCCCAGGTCGCCTGCAGCGGCCCAGTACGCGTCAAAGTCCTCATCGCTGCCGGTAAAGCTCGCCATGCAGCCATCGGCCACAAAGATGCGGCCTGCCAGCTCGGCAAGCTTGGCGCGCAGGTCGTCCAGGCGCTCGTCAAAGTGGTCGAGCAGATCACGCAGGAACAGGTAGAAGTCCACGCCCGAAAGCTGCTCGCGCACCACGGCCGAAGGCGAGCTGTAGCTCATCGCGCGACCGAGC
>CABUSE010000168.1 GCA_902494135.1 uncultured Collinsella sp.
AAGCGCCTGTTCTTGACCTATGCGGCCACGCGTCGCACCTACGGCTCGACCTCTGCCAACCCGCGCTCGCGCTTCCTCAACGAGATTCCGTTTGAGGATATCGAGTTTAGCGGTATCGGTTCTGCCGGTTTTGAGGGAACGGGCTGGGAGAAGCGCGGCGACCGTCGCGGCACCTTTGGCTCGGGCATGGGCTCGGATATGTATGGCGGCAAGGTGTTTGGTTCGCATACGCGCTCGACCGGCGGTTCCGGTTCGCGCGGCGGATCGAGCTTTGACGATTTCTTTGGCGGTAGCAGCCGCGGGACCGAGCGCCATCGTGGGGTCTCGCCCGACGCCGGCCGTGTTGCCTCGACCTTTGGTTCGGGTGCGCCGCGAGCCAAAAAGCCGTCGTCCAAGGTGTCTCCGACGGTGGAGCGCAAGGTCGATCGTGCCAGCGCGTCGCAGGACTTTGCCGCAGGCGATACCGTGAGCCACAAGACCTTTGGCACGGGTACCGTGATCTCGGTCGCTGGAGACATGATCGAGGTTCAATTCGAAAAGACCGGCCAGACCAAAAAGCTAATGAAGGGCTTTGCTCCGATCGTCAAGCTGTCGTGATCCTGGCGGACCTGGGCGGGCGTATAGGGCAACATCGCCTGCTCGGGCAGTCCTGCGCAAGACGGAGAGCACATTAAGTGCTCTCCTTTGCGTGCGGAACTCGCGATCGATGTTGCCCTATACGCCCGCCCAGGTCCTTGGGTAACGGTGCTTGCGAACGTCGCTCTGCTCGTTCGCTTTTTGATCTGGAGAGCCGGGTGGGCTGATAAATAGATATGGCAAGGGGCTCTCCCGCACATGGACGGGAGAGCCCCTTGTTGCGTTTGGGTTGTTGGTGCGACCTACAGGTGGCTGATGATCAGTTCCATCTTGCCTTCGAGGTCGATGGAGCTGACGGTGCTCGGGGCCAGCAGGTGGCTTCCCTTGTGGACGGGGTCGCCGCAGACGGTGCCTTCGCCGTCGATGACCGACAGACACATGAAGGGCCAGCGCTGGTCGAGGGTCTTGCTGCCGTCGACACGCACGCGATCGACGGTGTAGCAGGAGTTAGACTCGAGCTCGGTCACGCCATCGACCTCGGGTGCGGTTACCGTGCCGTCGGTCGGAGCCTGAGCATCAAAGTCGATGCAATCGAGGCTCTGCTCAATGTGCAGTGGGCGCAGCTTGCCGTCGGTGCCGGGGCGGTCGTAGTCGTACAGACGATACGTCACGTCGCTCGACTGCTGCGTCTCCAAAATGAGCGTGCCGGTCTTGATGGCATGCACGGTACCGGAATCAATCTGGAAAAAGTCGCCCTTGTGGATCGGCAGCACGTTGAGCATGTCGTCCCAACGGCCTTCCTCGATCATCTGTGCGGCCTCGACGCGGTCCTTGGCGCGCTGGCCGACAATGATCGTGGCACCGGGCTCGCAGTCCAGCACATACCAGCACTCGGTTTTGCCCAAGCTGCCGTTCTCGTGCTTGGCGGCGTACTCGTCGTTGGGGTGAATCTGGATCGAAAGGTCGTCCTTGGCGTCCAGAATCTTGATGAGCAGCGGGAACTCCTTGCCTTCACAGTTGCCAAAGAGCTCGCGGTGCTCGGCCCACAGCCACGACAGCGTGTGGCCGGCGTACGGGCCCTCAGCGATCTGGCAGTCGCCGTTGGGGTGGGCCGAGATGGCCCAGCACTCACCGATGGGACCATCGGGAATGTCGTAACCAAATACGGTTTCGAGCTGGCGGCCGCCCCAGATCTTCTCGTGAAAGATCGGCGTCAGCTTAATCAAATCGGACATGTTTATACCCCCATTGTGTTGTGCGGGCGCTGCACAAAACAGCTCAAAGCGAGCGCCCGGATGACTACAAAAACCTATGCCAACGTTACGTTGTGCAACTCAAAGCGGTCGCCAACGTTGCGCGAGACCGAATACTCAAAGGCGGCGCCGCTGTCCAAAAAGCCAATCTGGGTGAGCTCGAGCAGGGGAGAGCCAGGTTTGGTGTCCAGGCGATTGGCTTCTTCCTCGGTTGCTGCCACGGCGCGAATGGTACGGTGGAAGCTCGAAATTTTCAGCCCGCATTGCTCGCGGATGAAATGGTAGACCGATCCGTACAGGTCCTTCTTTTTCAGCCCCGGAATCAGCTCGAGGGGCATGTAGGTGTACTCGATAACGATGGGCTTCCCATCGGCCTGACGCACGCGCACGACGTGATAGGCAAAGTCATCCTCGGCAATTCCCAGCTGGGCTGCGATGTCCGCTGGTGGATTAACAATCGAGAAATCGTAGACCACCGAGGTCACCTTTTCCCCGCGGTGCTCATACGAAAAGCCCTGGGCACGGTCGTTTTTGCCCTGGAAAAACGCCTGGCCGGGAAGTCCCGCCGGGTCCTTAACGTAGGTGCCCGATCCGCGCCGGCTGGTAATAAGACCTTCCTCGGTGATTTGCTCGATAGCTCGTTTGACGGTGATTTTGGAAACGCTATAGAGCTCACAGAACTCAACGACGGTGGGAAGCTTGTCGCCCGGTTTAAGAGCGCCATCCTCGATACTTCGACGAATATCTGCAGCTATCGCCTCGTATTTGGGAATCATGGAACCTCCTTTCCAACTTGGTTGAGTATAAAAGAAAGTATAGTTAACACCTAAGCATCTCTATTATATATTTAAAAAGTTCGAGAAAGATATAATTAAAAGTCGCTTTGCATATAAATTAGAGCGCTCTAAATAGATAAACATCTGAGTAATGTCGTGTTAAGCGGCCATTCGCGTTTTCCCAGATAAAACCTGCCAAAACAAACCTGTCCCTTTTTGGTAGGTTTTTGCCTTGGGAGCGGTACCATACAGGCAATGTTTAAACGAGAAAGGTGGGCTCCCATGGAACCTAAGCAGTACTACATCGGCATCGAC
>CABUSE010000169.1 GCA_902494135.1 uncultured Collinsella sp.
TGGAGCGCACGCCCGAGGGTGGCTACAAGCTGGGTGTGCATATCGCCGACGTTTCACACTATGTGGCTTGGGACGGGCATATCGATCTTGAGGCTCGCCATCGTACGACATCGGTGTATCTGGCCGATCGTGTGCTTCCCATGCTGCCCGAACGCCTGTCCTGTGACCTGTGCTCGCTTCGCCCTGACGAGGACCGTCTTGCGTTTACCGTCGATATCGAGCTCGATGCGCAGGGTCGCGTGCGGCATTACGATCCGTACCCCAGCGTGATTCGCTCGCGTGTGCGTATGGACTATGACGGCGCCGAGGCGCTGCTGGTGCGTGCCGGCGCGGTTGAGTATTCGGTGCTGGAGGGTGCGGCCGAGGATGTTGCGGCTGCCGAGACCTCGCGCGAGGAAGCGCTTGAGCGCGGTCTTGCGTGCGAGGAGGCCGCCCGCGGCTACAACGTCGACCTCGGCGATTTCCTTGTCGCCGCCAACGAACTCGCCGAACTTCGCCGTCGTATTCGTCGCGCCCGCGGCTCAGTCGATTTTGACACGGCCGAGATTCGCGCTCTATTGGATGAGGACGGAGTGCCCGTGCAGATTGTGGCGCGTGAGCGTTCGTGTGCCACGTCGCTTATCGAGGAAGCTATGCTGCTCGCCAACGAGTGCGTTGCAGAGTGGCTGGCAGACCGTGATATCGAGGCCTGCTATCGCGTGCATGAGGATCCGAGCCCCGATAGCCTGCACGGTGCCGCCGTTGCGCTGGCGCAGCTAGGCATCATCGACGATCGCCGTGCTGCCGGTATTGCCCTGGGGAGCCCCGATGAGCTGCAGGCTGCAGTTGATGCTGCCGCCGGTACGGCCAACGCACCGCTCGTTAACACGCTGCTTCTGCGCAGCATGCAGCGCGCGCTGTACAAGCCGCGCAACGAGGGCCACTTTGCGCTCGCCGCGCCGTGCTACTGTCACTTCACGAGTCCCATCCGTCGCTACCCCGATCTGGTGGTGCACCGCGTGCTCAAACTGCAGTTGGCCTATGAGCGGCTCGGCGGCAAGGACGCCTTGGTCCGTACGCCGCGGCTGATCGGCAAGGGGCGCGAGTCGCTGCCGCGCATTCTGCCGCAGATCTGCCGCGCATGCAGCGATGCCGAGCGCGCGGCAGATGCTGCCAGCCATGCGACGCAAAAGATCAAGATTGCCCAGTACTATGAGGACCGTCTGGGCGAGCGCTATGCCGGAACCGTCTCGTGGGTTAGCGGCATGGGCCTCTTTGTGCGCTTGGACCTAACGCAGGTCGAAGGCTTGGTTTCGATCAAGAGCCTGGGCAACGAGTGGTTCGAGTTCGACGAGGACACGCTTACGCTGACGGGCGCCGACACGGGGACTCGCTATGAACTGGGTCAGCGCGTGATTGTCGAGGTCTCGCGCGTCAATACCACGCGTGGACACTTGGACTTTAAGCTTATCCATTAGCCAAATCCCGACTCATGGTGGGGGAGCGGAGGGCGGCCTTTCGGGACCGCCCTTCGCATTTGAATCGTGAGTACCTTGCCGTCTGCTCGGCCGCCCGCTTACCTGCTATTTGAGAGGTAAAACCTACCAAAATAAACCTGTCCCTTTTGGCAGGTTTACAAGAAAGCGGGGATGAGATGGCGACGGTGTACGGTTATGCGCGGGTGAGTTCGCGCGATCAGAATCTGAATCGGCAGCTGGATGCGCTGGGCGCCTATGGCGTGGGCTCAGCGAATATTTATGCCGACCATGCGAGCGGCAAGGACTTCGATCGACCGCATTATCGCGAGCTGTTGCACGTCCTGGGAGACGGGGACGTGCTGGTGGTGCTTTCTATCGACCGACTTGGTCGTAATTACTCCGAGATTCTTGAGGAATGGCGACGCATTACCAAGGAGCTCGGGGTTGCCATTGTGGTGTTGGACATGCCATTGCTTGACACGCGCGCTAGGGCCAGCGGCGCGCCGGATGTGACCAACGTCCTGATTGCCGATATTGTGCTGCAACTGCTGAGCTACGTGGCGCAGGTGGAGCGCGAGAATATCCATCGGCGCCAGGCGGAGGGAATTGCAGCGGCGCGGGCGCGAGGGGTCCGTTTCGGTCGACCCCGCAAGCCGTGCCCTCCTCAGTTTGAGCTGGTGCGCGATAGCTATGAGGCGGGCGATATTACCCGCAGCCAGGCAGCAAAGTGCCTGGGCGTGTGCGTGGGGACGTTCGATCGCTGGATGCGCGAGGCGGGGTAGGGGTTTGCGTCGCTTTGTCGCTTCCTGTTGCGATTCAAATTTTGATACGGTGACGATGTCATTTGGGGCTACACTCGCTGATATTCAAAAAAAGGAGGTTGGCCCTTGGCGCGCGTAAAACAAATAATCGGATGGACCGCGATCGTTCTGTTCGCTGTAACGCTGGCGGGCATCTGGGTGCTGACGGAGCAAAATGCGGTGGAGACGTCGTTGCTGAGCGAGTCCACCGCGCGTGTGGTGGAGGGTCAGGCTACGGGCGTTCAGGCTACCGGCATCACGGGTGAAACTCAGGCGGGGGACGGCATGACTGAGAGTACCAATCCGGCTGCCTCGACGGTCCAGCCTGGTCGACTTGCTTCCATTCGCATGTGGGTAGGCGCAAACGTCCGTCGCGTCGCCCATACCGTAGAGTTTTTCATCGTCGGATTGTTCGCCTCGGTGATCGTGGTCTGCTTTTCCAGGCGTCCATGGAGTGTGTGTTCCCGTTGCGTGCCTGTGTTTCTCTTTTGCGCTGCCTGCTCCGTTGGCGACCAGGTGCATAAGATCTTTGTTCCCGGCAGGCATTTCGACGTTATCGATTTAGGATTCGATGCTGCGGGCTATGTCACCGCCATGCTGTTGGTATTGCTGGCAGCGGCGTTGGTGCGCCA
>CABUSE010000170.1 GCA_902494135.1 uncultured Collinsella sp.
GTGAGGTACGTACGCTCCTTGAAGTCGTCGGTCATCTCGATGGTAAGCGGCGACAGGTTGGCGGTGCAGAACGTATACGCGACGTTGTAGATCAGGTACAGCACAAAGTAGTACGGGAAGCCAAACGGCGTAGCCACGAAGATGAGCGGCTCGGCGATCATCATCGGGATGGCCAGCAAGATCCAGAAACGACGACGACCAAAGATGCGGCCAATCTTGGTGGCATAGAAGTTATCGGCCACAAAGCCCATCAGCGGGCAAAGAATAGCGTTGACATAGATGGCAAACGAGCTGATCAGTGCAGCCTCGCCTGCGGACAGGCCACACTCCGTGGACAGGAACAGCACCATGTAGCTGTGCGTAAAGGTCAGGGCACCGGAATTGAGCATACCGCCCATACCAAAGCCCAAGCGCGTCCAGAATGTGATCTTACGCTTTTTTCCGATCTTATTAGTCATCGAGCTCCCTCTCTTTTCTCGATTGTCTTGCAGCAAGACATTGGAGTCCACACTGACATCTGTCTGCCCAGCGTTCAGGGTGAACGTTTAGTTAGATTATGCGCGATTGCTTATGACAGGTGAACGTTCACTTGCATATTATCCCCGAACGGTCGATTTTTACCGCCGAACGGACACAATTGAGATCCTCACACCTATTTTCTGCTGGTAAGGGTGCCATGCTGGACAGCCATGAGATAGGTGAACGTTTATCAGATTTTCCAACATATTCACTTAACCACGAAGCGAAAAAGCCCCGCCGGGATCACTCCCAACGGGGCAGACGACATAGCGCTATGTTTGGGCGCACTTGCTGCTACAAGCAGACGCCGTCCTTCCAGATACTGATCTCGTGACAGCCACGGCGCTCGGCACTCGTGAGCTTACCGCTCGCCGTCTGTAGCACCAGCTGGTACAAATCGCGGGCGGCCTCGTCGAGCGTGCGCTCACCCGTGGCAATCACGCCGGCGTTAAAGTCCATCCAGTTGGCCTTGTGGTCGCACAGACGCTGATTGGTGAACACCTTGAGCGTAGGCGCCGGCGCGCCAAACGGCGTGCCGCGTCCAGTCGAGAACAGAATCACGTGGCAGCCAGCAGCCGTCAACGCCGTGGTGGATACCATGTCGTTGCCCGGGCCGCACAGCATGTTCAGGCCATGCTTGGTGACCTGACCGGCATACGGCAGCACGTCGACGATGGGTGCAGAGCCACCCTTCTGCACGCAGCCGCAACTCTTGTCCTCGAGCGTGGTAATACCGCCGTCCTTGTTACCGGGACTCGGGTTCTCGTAGACCACCTCGCCATGGCTAATAAAGTAGTCCTTAAAGCCATTGAGCATGTCGGAGGCAGCGTTAAAGACCTGCTCGTTCTCGCAACGGTCAAGCAGGATGCTCTCCGCGCCAAACATCTCGGGCACCTCGGTAAGCACCGACGTGCCGCCGCGGGCGACGACCATATCGCTCACGCGACCGATCGTGGGGTTGGCGGTAATGCCCGAAAGGCCGTCAGAGCCGCCACACTTAAGACCAATGACCAGCTCGGAGGCCGGAATGGGCTCACGCTTTGCTTGCTTGGCCAGGTCAGCCAGCTCGGACAGAATCTTGTGCCCCTCGATCTGCTCGTCGGCGACGTCCTGGCAGGTGAGGAAGCGGACACGCTCGTGGTCGAAGTCACCGAGCTCGTCGAGCACCTGCTGATGCGTGCAGTTCTCGCAACCGAGCGACAGGAATAGCACGCCGGCCGCATTAGGATGACGCGAGAGCGCCACCAGCAGACGACGCGTCTGGGCATGGTCGGCGCCGGTCTGCGAGCAGCCAAAGGGATGCGGGAAGTAGTAAACACCCTCCAGCGAGCCATCGACCAGATCCTGGGCCTGCTCACACATGGCACGGGCGACTTCGTTGACACAGCCGACCGTGGGGATGATCCATAGCTCATTACGCGTCGCGGCACGACCGTCGGCGCGGCGGAACCCCATAAAGGTCTCGGGCTCAACGGGATCCACGACCGGATGTGTGGGGTTGTAGGTATACTCGACCTCGCCCGAAAGGTTGGTCTTCACATTGTGCGTGTGGAGCCACTGACCGGGCTGGACATCGCCCGTCACGTGTCCGATGGGCAAGCCGTACTTGATGACGTCCTCCCCTGCGGCAATCGAGCGCACGGCCATCTTATGACCCTGCGGAATATCCTCCGCGGCCACGACCTCGCCCACCCCGGGAACCGCGACGGCGGTGCCCTTGGCAAGCGGCGACAGCGCGACAATCACGTTATCGGCCGGATTAATCTGGATAGTGTTCATTGCAAATGGTCCTAACCCTACAGGTTGAGCAGAAGTCGAGGCGCGGGCACGCCGTCCCGCACCCGCGTCCGCGCCGGAAATTTACGCCTGAGCGTTGGCGAAGGCCTGCTTGGCGCCCTCGGCACGCACGACGGCGAGCGCGCTGACGACAAACTCCTCAAGACCTGCGATCTGCGTAAGGTCCTCGCCCCACATTTGCTCGTTGGTGAGCACATCGTGCACCAGCTGGGCATCGTCGGTGCCGGCATGGGCGGCGTAGAAGTCGAGCACGAAGGCGTCGTCCTGAGCGGTGTACTCGGTGCCGTCGGAGCGACGCAGGTGCAGGCCGTCGCCCTCGCGGGACACGAGCTCCTGCGTGTAGAAGGAGATGAGCGTAGCGAGGCTCGTCGCCAGACACTTGGGCAGGTTGCCGGTCTCGGCAACGTAGTCCTTGAGCGTGGGCAGGTCACGAGCGCGCCACTTAGCCGTGGAGTTGAGGCAGATGGAGAGCAGCGCATGATCAATAAACGGGTTGTCGAAGCGGTTTTCGACGGCGGCGGCAAAGGCCTTGCAGTCCTCGACATCCAA
>CABUSE010000171.1 GCA_902494135.1 uncultured Collinsella sp.
CGTGTTCGATGCTTCCAAGGTGGTGGTCTTCTAGTGGGTACCGTGAACATGGCCGTCGATTTCGGCGGCGTCAAGATGCAGAACCCCATCAACACCGCAGCCGGTACCTTTGGCTACGGTTGGCAGTTCCAGAACTTCTTTGATGTTTCCCAGCTGGGCGCCATCACCACCAAGGGTTGCGCAGCTGAGCCCTGGCCCGGCAATCCCGCGCCCCGCATGGCCGAGATCCCCGGCGGTATGATCAACTCCGTGGGCCTTCAGAACCCCGGCGTGGCTGCCTTTGCCCGCGAGTCCGGCCCGTGGCTCGAGCAACTGTCCAAGGACGGCTGCCAGGTCATCTGTCAGGTTGCCGGCCACTCCGTTGACGAGTTTGTCCGCGCGCTCGAGATGTATGTCGAGCTGTGCCCCTGGGCTGCCGGCTACGAGATCAACGTGAGCTGCCCCAACATCGCCGCCGGCGGTGCCGCCATGGGCTCCACGCCCGAGGGCGCCTCTTCCGTTATGGCTGCCTGCCGCAAGGTGACCGATAAGCCGCTGTTCGTGAAGATGGCTCCGGTCAACGTTGCCGAGATTGCCAAGGCCCTCGAGGCTGCCGGTGCCGACGGTCTTTCAGTCATCAACTCCATCCAGGGCATGGCCATCGACGTCCATACCCGCAAGTCCCGCGTGGCCAAGCCCAAGGGCGGCCTTTCGGGCCCGCTGTGCCACCACATCGCCGTGCGCATGGTCTGGGAGGTTGCCCAGGCCGTCGATATCCCCATCAACGGTGTCGGCGGTGTCATGACGGGCGAGGATGCGGCCGAGTTTATCCTGGCTGGCGCCACCTGCGTGTCGGTCGGTATGGCCAACTTCGTCGATCCGTGCGCTTCGCTCAAGATCGCGCACGAGCTCGAGGCCTGGGCGGAGTCCCAGGGCGTAAAGGACATCAACGAGCTGGTAGGTGCTTTCGAATGCTAGAGACCGATGCCCGCGACCGTGTGATCGTCGCCCTCGACTGCGACCGTGAGCGCGCACTCGAGCTCGCCCACGAGCTTTCTGGTCATGCCGCTTGGCTCAAAGTTGGCATGACGCTCTATTACGCTGAGGGCCCCGAGATCGTCAAGACCTTTAAGGACCTGGGCTTTAAGGTCTTCCTTGACCTTAAGTTCCATGATATTCCGCATCAGGTTCGCGGTGCCGCCCGCTCGGCCTCGCTTGCCGGTGCCGATCTGCTTTCGGTCCACGGCTTGGGTTCGGGCGCCATGCTCGCTGCCTGCCGCGAGGGCGCCGAGGAGGCGCGCGAGGACCGCGCCAAGCTCGTCGCCATCACCGTGCTCACGAGCATGAACCAGGATGCCTTGAGCGAGATCGGCGTCGAGTCGCCCGTGGCCGAGGAGGCCGCCCGCCTGGCAAAGCTCGCTCAGGCCAACGGCATCGACGGTATCGTGTGCTCGCCGATGGAGGCTCACGACATGCGTGAGCTGCTGGGCCCCGATGCCCTCATCGTGACTCCGGGTGTGCGTCCGGTGGGTGCCGCCCTTGGTGACCAGTCCCGCGTGGCGACGCCTTCCCAGGCTATCGAGCGTGGCGCAAGCCACATTGTGGTGGGCCGTCCCATCACCGGCGCCGACGATCCGGTTGCCGCCTTTGACGCTATTGTCGCTGAGCTGGTCGAAAACGTCGCCTAAAAGATTCCCCTAAGTCACCACTTTTGGGTCTCATTAGCACAAAATAGCCCCTGTGCCTGCGTAAACTTTCCCATCCTTTGTGTGGAATCGCAGGTCAGGGGCTTAACTTTGGGCGCAGTATATTGCACTTTTTGCGGGTATCGTCTAACCTATGGAGCCGCGATTGGGCATTTTGTACGTTCTACGTGCTAAAATGCCAATTATTGAATCAGATATAACCCAACTTTTTGGAGGTACGAATGGCACTCCCTCAGCTTACCGATGAGCAGCGCAAGCAGGCTCTTGAGAAGGCTGCTGCCGCACGTCACGCCCGCGCTGAGCTTCGCGAGCAGATCAAGAAGGGCGAAAAGTCCCTCGAGTCTGTGCTCAACTCCGATGACCCCATCGCTTCCCGCATGAAGGTTTCCACCCTCATCGAGTCTCTTCCTGGTTATGGCAAGGCCAAGGCCGCCAAGATCATGGAGGAGCTCGGTATCTCCGCTACCCGTCGCGTCCAGGGCCTCGGCGTCCGTCAGCGCGAGCAGCTCCTCGAGCAGCTGACCAAATAAGTGGGCGCTCAGGATTCCAAGCTCTTTGTGATTTCTGGACCGTCAGGCGCAGGCAAGGGCACGCTCGTCACTCGTGTGCGCGAGCTCCGCTCGAACCTGGGCCTGACGGTTTCGGCTACCACGCGAGCACCACGCAAAGGTGAGGTCGACGGCGTCAACTACTTTTTTCTGACGCGCGAGGAGTTCGACCGCCGCGTGGCAAACGGTGAGTTTGTTGAGTGGGCCGAGGTCCACGGTAACTGCTACGGCACGTTGGTGAGCGAGGTCACATCCAAGCTCGCCTCTGGCGCATCTCTGATTTTGGAGATCGATGTCCAGGGTGCCCTGCAGGTGAAGGAGCGTTTCCCCGAGGCCGTGCTGATCTTTATCAAGCCGCCTTCGCTTGAGGTACTCCGCGAGCGTCTGGTCGGTCGCGGTACCGAGACGCCCGAGACGATCGAGCTGCGTATGGCAAACGCCGCCGATGAGCTTGCCCTTGCCGACCGCTACGACGACGTCGTGGTGAATGACGATCTCGACCGCGCGACCGATGAGCTCGTTCGCGTTCTCGATATGCATGAAAGGATCTGAGGTCCGTGTCCGTTGTAAAGCCTTGCATTGACGATCTTCTGGAG
>CABUSE010000172.1 GCA_902494135.1 uncultured Collinsella sp.
ATGGCCAACCTTCGCGACATTAAGAAGCGAATCTCCTCGGTTACCACGACCAAGCAGATCACGCGCACGATGGAGATGGTCTCTACGGCCAAGATCCGTCGTGCCCTCGATCGCTCCAAGCAGGCCGAGCCCTATAAGGAGGCGCTGACCGACGTCATGTTGACGGTCGCCGGCGACGCCTCCTGTTCGGGCACCGATCCCATGCTGCAGAAGCATGAGAGCGTCAAGCATGGCCTGATTGTCGTTATTGCCTCGGACCGCGGCCTTGCCGGCGGTTTCAATACGACGGTGGAGCGCACGGCCGAAAAGCTCGCCGCTTCTTGGGCGAACGATGGCATCGAGTGCGAGATCATTGCGTGTGGACGCAAGCCGGCCACGTATTTCCGCGACCGCGCAAACGTCGTCATGCACTTTGAGGGCAATTCCTCCGAGCCCGATTTCAATCAGGCCCGCATGATCTCCTCTCATATCTGCGATGCGTATCGTGCCGGTGAGCTTGACCGTGTCGAGCTTGTCTACCACCACGCCAAGAACCGCGTGGATCAGGAGCTTCGCGTCGAGCATCTGTTGCCGCTCGACCCCGAGATGATCGCTATGGCCCACGGTCCGCGTAAGAACGAGACCGACGCCCCTAAGCGCATCTCGTCCACGTTCGAGTTCGTGCCCTCTCCCGAGCATGTTCTCGGCAAGCTTGTGCCGTCTTATATCCTGACGGTCATCTACCAGGCCCTGATCGATTCGGCGGCTGCCGAGCAGGGTGCACGCCGCAAGGCCATGCACTCCGCGACGGAAAACGCCACCGCGATCATCTCGACCCTTACCCGCACGTATAGTCGCGTGCGCCAGGCTTCGATCACGACCGAGATTAACGAGATCGTCGGCGGAGCCTCAGCATTGGAGGAACAGTAATGGCTAATAACACCGTAAAGCTTGCGGTCGAGGAAGCCACCAAGAAGACGACTGCCGGTGATGGTCGCATCGTGCGAATCATCGGCCCTGTCGTCGACGTCAAGTTTGACGGCGCGGTGCCCCCGATCTACAACGCGCTCACGGTCGAGGCCGAGACCCCGATCGGTCATCTGAGCACGATCCTCGAGGTCGAGAGCCAGCTTCCGGGCGGCGTCGTCCGCACGGTCGCCATGTCCTCGACCGACGGCCTGCAGCGCGGCCTCATCGCCACCGATACCGGTGAGCCCATGAAGATGCCGGTCGGCCCCAAGACGCTCGGCCGCATTTGGAACGTCATGGGCAAGCCCGTCGACGGCAAGCCCATGCCCGAGGTGGAGGAGTTCTACCCCATCCACCATGCAGCGCCCCGTTTCGACGAGCTCACCACCAAGACCGAGATCTTCGAGACCGGCATCAAGGCCGTTGACCTGCTCGAGCCCTACATCCGTGGCGGCAAAACGGGTCTGTTCGGCGGCGCCGGCGTCGGCAAGACCGTTTTGATTCAGGAGCTCATCAACAACCTCGCCCAGGAGCACGGCGGCACTTCGGTGTTCACCGGCGTCGGCGAGCGTACCCGCGAGGGCACCGACCTGTTCCTCGAGATGAGCGAGTCTGGCGTTATCGACAAGACCTGCTTGGTCTATGGTCAGATGAACGAGCCGCCCGGAGCGCGTCTGCGCATCGGTCTGGCCGGCCTTACCACCGCTGAGTATTTCCGTGATCGTGGCCAGGACGTTCTGCTGTTCATCGACAACATCTTCCGCTTCTCCCAGGCAGGTTCCGAGGTTTCCGCACTGCTGGGCCGTATGCCGTCCGCCGTTGGTTACCAGCCCACGCTGGCAACCGAGATGGGCGACCTCCAGGAGCGCATTACCTCGACCAAGACGGGTTCCATTACCTCCGTCCAGGCCGTCTACGTCCCTGCAGACGACCTGACCGACCCGGCGCCTGCCACGACGTTTACGCACCTCGACGCCACTACGGTCCTTTCGCGTAGCATTTCGTCGCTCGGTCTGTTCCCGGCTATCGACCCGCTCGCGTCTTCCTCCGACGCTCTCGATCCCTCGATCGTCGGCGAGGAGCACTACCGTGTCGCCGTCAAGGTCCAGGAGCTCCTGCAGGAGTACTCCGACCTTCAGGACATCATCGCCATTCTGGGTATGGACGAGCTGTCCGAGGAGCAGCGCCTTACGGTCAACCGTGCCCGTAAGATCCAGCAGTTCCTCTCCCAGTCCTTCCACGTTGCCGAGAAGTTCACCGGCAACCCCGGTGTCTACGTCCGCGTCGAGGATACCGTCCGCTCCTTCGCCGAGATTGTCGACGGCAAGGCCGATGACCTGCCCGAGCAGGCTTTCCGCTATGCTTCCACGATTGAGGACGTGCGCGAGCGCGCCCGCAAGATGGGGGAGAAGTAGGTTATGCGTATCCGCATCGTGTGCCCCGTGAGCTGCGCCTATGAGGGCGACGCTGCGTTTGTGTCGATTCCGTCCACGGATGGCGAGTTTGGCGTTCTGCCTGCTCACTCCAGCGAGATTTGCACGATCGACCGCGGTTACGTTCGCGTTTCCGATAAGGCCATGGGCACTGTCGACCACACGTTTGCCGTGGCCGGCGGCTATGCCCAGGTTGCGGACGATGTCGTGACCATCCTCGCCGAGCGCGCTTGCGATTTGGCGACCGTCGATGCCGACAAGCTTAAAGCTGATATTCAAGGTTTTGAAGAGAAGCTGGGTAATTTGTCGGAGGATGATGCACGCCGCGCCTACCTCTATAATGAAATCGCATGGTGTAAGCTCAAGCTTGCCCAATAGTCAAACGATTTAGCGTTCGACCATTTGCGAA
>CABUSE010000173.1 GCA_902494135.1 uncultured Collinsella sp.
CCGGTAACGGTTCAGGGCGCCCGAACCGGCCTTGCCGCCGGTGCCGTGCCCCACGGCGGGCATATCCTCAATACTTCCCGTATGAATCGCTACTTGGGCCTTCGCCGCGATGAACAAGGCCAATTTCTGCTGCGCGTGGAGCCGGGCGTTGTGCTTTCGGAACTGCGCAAGCAGCTGGGCAAGAAGGTGCTGCCGACCGCTGGTTGGGACCAGGCATCGCTTAAGGCCTACGATGAGTTCCAAGAGGCCCCCGAGCAGTTTTTTCCCACCGATCCCACCGAGGCATCTGCCTGTCTGGGCGGCATGGCGGCATGTAACGCCTCCGGTGCCCGCAGCTACGCCTACGGCCCCATGCGCCCACATATCACGGGACTCCACGTCGCGCTGGCTGATGGCGATTTGCTTGAGCTTCAGCGCGGCGAGGCTTTTACCCAGGGTCGCCATCTGTCGCTCGTGACGGCAGAGGGCCGCGCGCTCGAGCTCGACCTTCCCGACTACACCATGCCCAAGACAAAAAATGCCTCAGGCTATTTCGTTGCGGACGAAATGGACGCCATCGACCTCTTTATCGGTGCTTGCGGCACGCTCGGCGTTATCACCGAGCTCGAGATTGCCCTGCAGGCGGCGCCTGCGGTCGTTTGGGGTGTGAGCTGTTTCTTTGACAGCGAAGACAAGGCTGTGTCCTTCACCGATTCTGTGCGTCCCGTCCTGTCCCACGCGGCTGCCATCGAATATTTCGATGCGGGCGCCCTGGATATCCTGCGTCGTCAGCGTGAGCAGTCGACGGCGTTTGCCTCGCTGCCGGCGCTCGACAAAGAGGCCAAGGTCTGTGTCTACGTGGAGCTCGACTGCGATGACGATGCCCAGGCGACTGAGGAGCTGTATCACTTGGGGTGGGTACTGGAGCTTGCGGGCGGCAGTGACGATGCGACATGGGTCGCGCGCACCGAGGTCGATCGCGAGTGTCAGCGATTCTTCCGTCATGCGGTGCCCGAGAGCGTCAACATGCTCATCGACGAGCGCCGCCGCACGGATCCCACCATCACCAAACTGGGCTCGGACATGTCGGTGCCCAACGCACGCTTGGGCGATGTCATCGCCCTTTATCGCCGCACGTTGGCCGAAAGTGGGCTTGAATCTGCCGCCTGGGGGCACATCGGTAACAACCATCTGCATGTGAACATTCTGCCGCGCGATGCGCAGGATTATCGCCGCGGCGGAGAACTCTTTGCCCAGTGGGCTTCCGAGGTCACGGTCATGGGCGGCGCCGTTTCTGCCGAGCACGGCGTCGGCAAGATCAAGGCGGGCTTCTTAGAGACGATGTACGGTCACGAGGCCATGGTCGAGTCGGCGCGGCTCAAGCTCCAGCTCGATCCTGACGGGCAGCTGGGTCGCGGTAACCTGTTTTCGGAGAAGCTCTTGGATGAGCTCGTCCAGAAAGGGGGCGCGTGAAGATGAGCGATTTCCATATGGTAGTGTGCGTCAAGGCGGTGCCGGGCAGCACCGAGGTCAAGATGGACCCCAAGACCAATACCATCGTGCGCGATGGCAAGCAGGCGGTCATTAATCCCTTTGACGCGAGTGCTTTGGAATGCGCGCTGGCGCTGAAGGACGACTTTATCGGCTTTGGCATGGACGTGCGTGTGACAGTGGTGTCGATGGGCATCCCCGCGACCGAGTCGCTGCTGCGCGACTGCATCGCCCGAGGCGCCGATGATGCGCTGCTGCTGACCGACCGAGCCTTTGCGGGCGCCGATACTCTGGCAACCACCTATGCCCTCAAGTGCGGCATCGAAGCGCTCGACGAGGACTTCGACCTGCTCATCTGCGGCAAGATGGCGGTGGATGGCGATACGGCCCAGATCGGCCCCGAGCTTGCCGGTGCCTTTGAGATCCCCTGCGTGACCGACGTGAGCTGCGTGCAAAGCGCGGGCTTTACGACGTGTGGCTCGCTGGCGCTCGTTCACGGATGCGATGCCGGCGAGGAGACGGTGTACCTGGAGATGCCGTGCGCGATGACGACTGCCAAGGAGATTGGCCAGTTGCGTATGCCGAGTATTGCCGGTATTCGCGCGGCAGAGGAGGCGGACGTGCGCGTGGTCAGTGCCGTCGACGTGAACGCCGATCCCTCGCGTTGTGGCCTTGCCGGATCACCGACGCAGGTCGTGCGCTCGTTTGTGCCCGACCGTGATCAAACGTGCGAGGCCGTTGAGGGAACGGCGTCCGAGCAGGCGGTAAAACTTGCCAAGATTATCGAGGGGATGGCATAGATGAGCGGACTGATTATCGATAGCGAAGCCTGTATCGGCTGCGGTCGCTGCGTTCGCGCCTGTGCCTCGGGCGGCATCGTAGTGGAAGGCGAGCGGCCCAACCGTTGCGCCCGCGTAACCGACGGCTGCATCCTATGCGGCGGATGTGTCGACGCCTGCCCCGTCAACGCTATCTCGATCGAGTGTGACGAGGCCGCTGGTGCGGTGGACCTTGATGCATATCGAGACATTTGGGTCTTCGTGCAGACTGACGAGCACGACGCCGTGGCTCCCGTGGCCTACGAGCTCATGGGCAAGGGGCGCGAGCTTGCCGATGCTCGCGGCTGCCGTCTGGTGGCACTGGTCGGCATGAGCCCCGAGGGCTCGCTCGGGGACCTGGAGCATCTGGTTTGCGCGGGCGCCGACGAAGTCCTGGCCTGTCGCGACGAGCGCCTGCGCCAAAACGATGCGGAGGTCTACGCCCGCTTGATCTGCGATTTGGTAGCCGAACG
>CABUSE010000174.1 GCA_902494135.1 uncultured Collinsella sp.
ATGATGGGTCTCATCGGCATGGGCAACAACCCCATGGTCGGTGCCACCGTCGCCTGCGCTGTCGCCGTCGAGGAGGCCCTCAAGGCCTAATCGCGCCCGCGCGATGCTCATATAGTTGATCTTTGGAGCCGCTACCCACCCGGGTAGCGGCTCTTTTTGTTTGCGCTGTCGCAGGGTAGCTAATGCCGATATATCAGTTGGGGCGAAATACTAGATGTGATGAGATGGAGCGTCAGAGCGTCCATGACGCCCACCTGCCATATTTGCCCTTTACCGATTTGCCGAGTTTTTGCGGCCCCATTGCCGATCACCCGTGCGACAATGCGCCGGACGAGAAAGGAATCCGATGGAATCGACTGATGTACTGGTAATTGGATCTGGCATTGCGGGCCTTTGCGCCGCCATCGAAGCGGCACGCACGGGTGCAACCGTCACTGTGGCAAGCGCCGGCAAGACTATGAGTGGATCGAGCTTCTTCCCCGGAACCTGGGGCCTAGGGCTTATCGGACCCGTTAACGAAGACGACGAGCAGGACCTCATCGACACCATCCTGGCCGTCGGCGGCGGCGTTGCCGACCCCGAACTCGTCCAAGCGTTCGTCCACGGCATTCCCCAAGCGATTGACTGGCTCGAGCAAGACCTGGGCGTTGAGCTCCAGCGTCCGCAAAGCGCCAAGAGTGCTCAACAAAAGCAATTTATCCCCTGCTTTGACCACAAGACGCGCATGTGGCGCGGCCTCACCCGCAAGCCCCTTGAGGACGCTCTGACGACCTGGATCGAGTCGCTCGGCATTCGCCTGCTCCCCCGCCATGAGCTTATCGACCTTGTTGAGGACACGAACGGCAGAATAACCGGAACCGTGCTCTACGACCTCACCGAAAATCGAATCGTGCCCTTTGCTGCCAAGGCCACGATCATCGCAGCCGGTGGCACAGGCGGCCTGTTTGAGCGCAGCCTTACGTCGGCCGATGTGCTCAGCTCCTCGCAGGCCATCGCACTCGCGCACGGCGCATCGCTTACTAATATAGAGTTCATGCAGATGATGCCCGGCTTCATCGAGCCCAAGCGCAACCTGGTCTTCAACGAGAAAACCTGGCGCTACGTACATGTAGACCAGCCGGCAGATATTGCCGACGACAAGCTGGACGACCTGCTCGAGCAGCGCTCTGGATATGGTCCCTTCACGTCACGCTTGGCCTCCCGCGCTATCGATCTCGTCATCGATCAGGCAGGTGTCAAAGGCCTGGCACTCCACTACGACTTCCCCCGCGAGGATGTCCCAGAGTTTGTGCAGACCTTTGCCACCTGGCTGCAAGACGAGCACGGCATCGCGCCGACCGACGAGATGCGCGTTGCGATGTATGCCCACGCCGCTAACGGCGGCATCAAGATCGATAAGACCGCGCACACGGGCGTTGAGGGCCTCTACGCTTGCGGCGAGGCGACAGGCGGCATGCACGGCGCCGACCGCATTGGTGGCTTGTCAAGCGCCAACGGCATCGTATTCGGACGTATCGCGGGCGCATCGGCAGCCCTCACAGCGCAGAAAGAGCCTGAAGTGGCCCTGAAGGCGGATATCACCCTCCCCCAGTGCGGCATTGCCACAACAGATGCCGATCGCCTGACACACAGCCTTAGGCACACGATGAGCACCTTTTGCATGATCAACAGGACCGAAACAGGCCTATCCGAGGCCCTGCAACAGCTTGAAAGTCTGCAAGACAAGACCATGGCGCTGAGCAAGCCGCATGCCGATGACAGCGAGATCGCAGCCCTCGCCCGCCTACAGTCGCAGATTCGACTAGCACAGGAAATGGTCAAAGCCATGCGCAAGCGAACTGAAAGCTTAGGTTCGCACTATCGAGCAGACTAAATCGATTCTCACTTTGAGTTTGATCACAACTTCTCAACATGCATCGAGCCCCGTAAGCATGATTCCCCTAAGGAGAACACGCCTACGGGGCTTTAGCCGTGTTTCCCTAAGGGAATCACGGTGCAGATTACTCAGCTCCGCGCCCCGACGGGTTCGACCCCATGCGAGGTCAACAAAAAAGCGACCAGCCTAAGCCAGTCGCTTTAACATGCTTTGGGTGGGCCGTCAGGGGGTCAGCCTGCTTTGCAGGCGGTCGCTGCGGCGCTTCGCGCCTTGCGCGCTGCGCTGGCAAATGCTTACGCATTTCCTCAGCTCCGCGCCCCGACGGGTTCGACCCCATGTGAGGTTAACAAAAAAGCGACCAGCCTAAGCCAGTCGCTTTAACATGCTTTGGGTGGGCCGTCAGGGGGTCGAACCCTGGACCTTGGGATTAAGAGTCCCCTGCTCTACCAACTGAGCTAACGACCCGATATCAACACGAAGCAAGAACTGGGGTGGGTAAAGGGACTCGAACCCTCGACCTACGGGACCACAACCCGTCGCTCTAGCCAACTGAGCTACACCCACCGTGTCCTGTGCGCTTCGCGCTCGACTATTATTGCAAGGAACGCCACGCGATGCAAGCCCCAATTTTCAAGAATTTTGAAAAGAGTTTTTCGAGACCATTTCGAGCAAATCCCACCGGTTTCATAGGAGTAAACTTGCCCCACTGCAAATCCTCGAAAGGACCGTCATGAAAGAACTCTCCAACCGCACGGCAAGATTTACCGATTCGGTCATCCGCCGCATGACACGCATCTCCAATAAGTATGGCGCCGTCAATCTCTCGCAGGGCTTCCCCGACTTCGATCCCCCCGCGCAGCTGCTCAAAAGCCTGAGCG
>CABUSE010000175.1 GCA_902494135.1 uncultured Collinsella sp.
GCTAAATGCGTGGACCAGCTGCTTGACATCAGGCTTGTCAAACATGTTCTCGATATTCATCGATCACCGCCAAACCCGCCAAAAGGCATCGAAGTTGATACTGACATCGGGCATCGTTCACCCGTTCTATGCAATAGGGCAACGCCTGTGGCTTTTGCCCGTAGCAGTGTAGCACACCACCAAACTAAAGCGACAAGACTCTCTGCCAGCGGCGCGTTTTTCAGGACGAACGCCGTTTAGAAACCATATGCGCACGTAAGCTCCACGAATATTTGAGACAATGGGCGCCCAAACACCGCGGCGCGCCCGCGCAACCATCCAGGTCGCCGCCGTAAGCCGCTTCACGCGACGCCAGCAATCCCGGCGCAAGAAAGGATTCACGCCATGCGCTTTATGCTTAACTGGCTCTTCACCTCGATCGCCATCGCGATCGCCACGTTCCTCGTCCCCGGTATCCAACCCTTCGGCTTTGCCGAGACCTGGGTCTGCTTTGCCTTTGTGGGACTGTTCCTGAACATTGTCGATTCGTTCGTCAAACCGTTCCTCACGGTCATCTCGCTGCCGCTCACGATCATTACGCTGGGCATTTTCCAGCTTGTCGTCAACAGCTTTATGCTTGAGCTCGCGAGTTACCTGTCGGTCAACCTGCTGGGCGTCGGCATCTCCATCGCCAGCTTTGGATCGGCCTTTATGGGCAGCATCCTGGTGTCCATCACGCGCAGCATCCTCGACAGCATCGCCGAGGACTAAAATGGCCATTCCGGCCGTGTCCGTCTCAACAGCCCAAAACGAAGGCCGCCCATCGCAAAAATGGGCGGCCTTCTTATTTGCCAAGTCTCAAAGGGCGAGAAAATCTACCATTTCCACCCCGTCCCCAAATGCAGGTGTGGGTTAGATGACGTAGTCGTAGCCATGGTTGGGAGCGACAAGTTGATCGAGCGTCACACCGTCGAGGTAGTCGTTGATGAGCTTGTCCAGGTTCTTCCACACGTCGAGCGTGGGGCACTCATCCGAACGCGAGCAGCCCTTGCAGTCGCCATCCAGGCAGGCGACCGGCGCCAGACTGCCCTCGGTCAGGCGCAAGATCTCGCCCACCGTGTATTGCTCGGGCGGGCGCGTGAGCACATAGCCGCCGCCCTTGCCGCGCATGCCCGAGAGCATGTTGGCGCGCACGAGCGTAGCCAAAATGTTCTCGAGATATTTCTCGGAAATCCCCTGTCGCGCCGCGATCTCTTTGAGCGGGATGCGACCGGCTGCCTGGTGCTCGGCCAGATCGACCATAACGCGCAGGGCATATCTGCCCTTAGTAGAAACCAACATGTATAGTGCTGCCTTTCGGTCATTTAGTCCGTAGAAATTCTAGCCGAAATATTGGTTTTGAAAATACCCGTTCCGGTCAAGATGGTTAATCGACTCGTAATAATCTTCTATTTCCTATTGCGTTACTAGGCTTTACTGTCTACTATGCTTGCCAACAGCAAAACGAACAACCCATAAGGTTTGTGGGTTTCGCTGCTACACACACCGTAAAACCACACGGTATCCAGTCATTTGAACACTTTGGAGGTTCACCATGAGCAATGTTTACACGTCCATCGATCAGCTTATCGGCCACACTCCGCTTCTGGAGCTCACTCACTTTGAGGCCGATGAGGACCTCAAGGCCCGCGTGCTCGTCAAGCTGGAATACTTCAACCCCGCCGGCTCCGTCAAAGACCGCGTCGCCAAGAACATGATCGACGAGGCCGAGAAGGCCGGCAAGCTCGTGCGCGGCGGCGACTACACCATCATCGAGCCCACGAGTGGCAACACCGGCGTCGGCATCGCCTCGGTGGCGGCGGCTCGCGGCTACAAGGTGATCATCACCATGCCCGAGACTATGTCCGTCGAACGCCGCAAGCTTATGCAGGCATATGGCGCACAGCTCGTGCTCACCGACGGTTCCAAGGGCATGAAGGGCGCCATCGCCAAGGCCGAGGAACTGCAGAAGGAGACGCCAAACAGCATCATCGCCGGCCAGTTTGTGAACCCCGCCAACCCCGCCATCCACAAGGCCACGACCGGCCCCGAGATCTGGGATGACACCGACGGCGAGGTCGACATCTTCGTCGCCGGCGTTGGAACCGGCGGCACCGTGACCGGCGTGGGTGAGTTCCTTAAGGAGCAGAACCCCGAAATCAAGGTCGTCGCCGTCAAGCCCGCCACTTCCCCGGTGCTCTCCAAGGGCCAAGCCGGCCCGCACAAGATCCAGGGTATCGGCGCCGGTTTTGTGCCCGACGTCCTCGACACCCAGGTCTATGACGAGATCATCCCCGTCGAGAACGACGACGCCTTTGCGACCGGCCGCGCCGTGGGCCACAAGGAGGGCGTGCTCGTGGGCATTTCGTCCGGCGCCGCCGTGTGGGCCGCGCTGCAGCTGGCCAAGCGCCCCGAGAACGAGGGCAAGACCATCGTGGCCCTGCTTGCCGACACCGGCGAGCGCTACCTGTCCACGGCGCTCTTCCAGGACTAGGGCCTGTCGCCCATAGGTTGAGCCCACGGACGAGCCGGTCTCCTCTCTCCCGGCAGTCTGAGCCCATCCAATCAGGGTGTCCCACGAGACGCCCGAACTTGCTACAATGTCTGCGGCGCGGAACCAGCCTCCCGCGCCGCTTTTCTTTTTTGGCCACATGCCACCAAGGAGAACCTCCCCATGCACAACAAGCGCGTGCTCGTCGCCATGA
>CABUSE010000176.1 GCA_902494135.1 uncultured Collinsella sp.
GCCTGGAGCTCCTCGACCTCGGTGATGACGGCACGGCGCTCGTCGTCGAGCTCAAAGAACTTCTCGCGATCCCAAGACGTCTGGCGGTTGGCCATGGCGGTATCGATGGCATCGGGGTTCTCGCGAACAAACTTGATATCAAGCATTAGATCCTCCGGCGATATACATTCCATTTAGGTTGCAACCTTGTACATGTATGGGCAAGTATATACTTATGAGCGTTTACGACCCAACCCAACTACGCAAGAAGGCACCCAATGGACGCAGTTTTTTCCTTTTTGTTTGGCACCCGCACCGGTTTTGCCATCCTTTTCGCCGGCGGCATCCTGTTATTTGCGATTCTTGCCTTTGTAATGGAGAAGCGTACCCATAAGATGTACGTCGACCGCGGACCCAAGTCCGAGGATGAGGAAGACAGCTTCTGGGACTAACCTGCCAAAAAGGGACAGGTTTATTTTGGTCTGTTTTATCTGGGCAAACGCAAGCGCCCCGCAACTGGAATTGAGCCAGTTGCGGGGCGCTTTTCGCTAAAAGGACAAAACCGCAGAAAATACCTGCCAAAAATAAACCCGTCCTTTTTTTGGTCGGTTTTACTGGAGAGTTGCGTCGATTGCCTTGACCAGGGCGCTGCGCATGCCGGCGTCCTCGAGCGCAACGACGCCCTTGATGGTGGCACCACCGGGCGAGCATACGGCATCCTTCATCGCCGCAGGATGCTGGCCAGTTGCAAGCTGCAGCTTTGCCGTACCTAGCACCATCTGGCTCACAATGCGATAGGCATCGGCACGCGGGATACCGTGCTTGACCGCCGCATCGCCCAGGGCCTCGATTGCCATGGCGACAAATGCCGGAGCGCAACCACCCACCGTGCCTCCCACAAACAGCAGACTCGTATCGAGCTCGACCACCGCACCGAGTTTGCCAAGCAGATCAAGCACCACGGCGCTCTGCTCATCACTAAGCGTGGAAGCCTTCTCGCAAGCGATGACGCCCTCGCCCACCGAAACCGGTGTGTTGGGCACCGTCGAGATATGCGCGACGCCCGGCAGGACCTGCTCCCACTTGGCACTGTCCCAGGTCCAGGCAACCGACAGAACGACCTTTTTGGCAAGAGCATCCTTGAGCGGGGCGAATACCTTCTCGATCATGTACGGTTTGACCGCAGCGACCACGATATCGGATGCGGCGACAACCTCGGCGGCATCGTGGCAGGCGACCATGCCGCGCGCCTCGCAGCGCTCAACCAGTGCGTCGTAGCGACCCGCGCAGGCGCACATGTCGCTCGCAGCTACACCGGCAGCGATCCAGCCATCGGCCATAGCGCTCGCCATATTGCCAAAACCGACAAATCCAATCTTCATATCTCATAGTCCTTTCAGACACATTCCTCAAAACGAAAGGTATTGTCCCACGCCATTGTTTCGTATTGCCGACCTATTTGTGATACGGCTCGCCACGGCTGATCTTGCAGGCACGGTAAATCTGCTCTAGCAGCACCACACGCGCCAGGTTATGCGGCAAGGTAATGCGTCCAAAGCTGAGCATCTCGTCGGCGCGGGCGCGCACCTCATCACTCACGCCGTCCGAACCGCCGATTACAAAGGCAATGTCGCTGCTGCCTCGCAGCATAAGATCGTCGAGCCGCGCCGAGAGCTCCTCACTCGAACGCTCCTTGCCCTCGATAGCCAGCAGGATCACATGCGCCCGAGACGGCAATGCAGCAAGAATTGCCGCCCCCTCCTTGTCGCGCGCGGCATCCACGCCGCCCGCCTTAGCCGGGTCGATATCGGCCACCTCGCGGATATCCACCTTGGCATAGGCACCTAAGCGCTTGGTGTACTCAGCGCACGCGTCCTTCCAAAAGCGCTCCTTGAGCTTACCGACGCAAACGACGGTGTATTTCACGCGCGCCTACTCCTTCGAACCGTTTTGAACTTTGCCGGCGGTCAGCATCTGCTCGAACATCGAGGCCGACTGCGAGAAATCGCTCGGCAGTACGACCGTCGAAGTTTTACCCGTGCGAGCGAACTCCGTCATCATCTCGGACCACTGCGTAAACATGAACAGCTGGTTGGCCTCGTCGTTGCCGACGCCCGTCTCCTGGATGATCTCGAGTGAATCTTTGATGCCCAGCGCGATGGCCTTGCGCTGGTTGGCGATGCCCTCGCCCGCCTTTTCCATAGCCTCGGCCTCGGCGGTCGCCTCGGTGACGCGCTTGATACGGTCTGCCTCGGCGAGCTCCTGTGCCGCAGCGCGCTTGCGCTGGGCGGCGTTGATGTCGTTCATGGAGTTCTCGACCTCGGTCGGCAGTGCGATTTTGGTGATGAGCGTCGACACGAGGGTGAAGCCGTAGGCGGCCATCTGCTCGGAAACGGTAGCGTTGACATCCTTGGCGATGTCATCCTTCTTGGCAAAGACCTCATCGAGTGTGTAGACGGGGATCGAAGAGCGCAGGGCGTCGGTGATGAAGTCACGCATCTGGTCGACGGGCTCCTGCAGCATGTAGTAGCTCTTGTAGATACCCGAATCTGCCGGGCCGGCGCCCATGTCATAGCTCACGTGGTACTGAGCAGAGACCTCAAGGCCGATGGTCACGTTGTCCTGGGTCTTAACGTCGATGCCGAAGCCGTTTTTCATGGTGCGCAGACTCACCGTGGCGGCCTTGCGGTCGATCACGGGCACCTTCATGTGGAA
>CABUSE010000177.1 GCA_902494135.1 uncultured Collinsella sp.
ATGATAAACGCCATGGTAAAGGCGAAGATCAATACCAGCGGCGCGCGCACGGCGATACGGATGATCATCATAAAGGCCTGCTGCACGTTGTTGATATCGGTGGTCAGGCGCGTGACGAGAGAGGAGCTCGAGAACTCATCGATGTTGGCAAAGCTGAACGTCTGGATCTTGTAGAACAGGTCGTGACGCAGGTTCTTGGCGAACCCGCAGCTTGCATGGCTGCAGGTGACGCCGGCCGCGGCGCCAAAAGCAAGCGATGTTAGCGCGATGAGCACCAAAAAGCCCGCGGTGGGAAGCATCTCGGCTACGGTGGTGCCATCTTTGATGGCGTCGATCAGGTTGGCGGTGATAAATGGAATCAGCATCTCGCAGAGCACCTCGCCAAGCACGAGCAACGGCGTGGCAACGGTGACTTTTATATAGTCGCGGATGCTGCCCATGAGGGTTTTAATCATCCAGTTCCTCCCAGGTTACACGGATTTTCTCGAGCATTTCGGCGAGCTGCTCGCGCTCGTCGTGGGTGAGGGCACCAAAGGCCTGCTCTCTAAAGCGAATGCGGGCTGCCTGGTCGATGCGGGCGTTTTCCCGGCCGGTTTCGGTCAGGCGAATGGTGAGCTGCCGTCGATCCTTGGGGTTACGGCTGCGCTCGATGAGGCCGTTGAGCTCGAGTTTGGACAGGATCTCGGAAAGCGACCCCGGCTTGAGGTCAAAGTGCATGCCGAGTTCCTGCTGCGACATCTCGCCGCCGGGTTGCTTGGCCAGCAGGCAGATGATGGGCGCCTTGCCGGACACGCCTCCGCCATGAAAATGCATGTAATGGCCGCAAAAGCCCAGGCCATTGAGGATGCGCTTGGCAAGCTTGTCTTCTGAGCTAACCGCTTCGGGTGCATCCGCCGGCTGTGACGGGTCGCCGCCGGGCTCGTGCGAACAAAGGTTAAGAGGTTCATCGCACATGAATTAGTGTTGCTCCTTTCTTTAGTTAGGTAGTGGAATTGTTTTGTGCCTAACCAATCTAGGAGCATGAGAAATGAATGTCAAGGTACCAAACTAGTGGTTACGCGGTTTTACCAAACCGCGTAACGGCTCGACGCTGCAAACCCGCCAGAGCGGCAATCTGCCTTTCAACTTCGGCGGCATGACCAGAAGGTCAATGCCGCCTCGTTTCAAGGCACCTTGCTCGCTCTGGCGGGTTTTCGCTGACTTCGCCAAAACATCGGTGTTGCCCGACCAGTCGTTTTGGCACTTAGGTGGCAATTAGGGACGTTCCTTATGTGCCGGCACTTGGGGACACTCCTTGCGCTGATAGTCGTTGGGTTAGTCGTTGGGGACGTTCTTGTTTGACTAGTCATTTAAGAACGTCCCCAACGACTAACTTCCTTCCCGTAACCTTTCCGCAACAATTTGCCCTTCACGCTGCCCGACTTCGCTCGTAACGTTCCCTGCGCTACACTTAGTCGCACTGTGGCGCTGCCGCGCCGCGCCCGACCCAAGGGGGACTCTCATGAAGAACACTCAGCTGCTGTTGATCAACGATATGTGCGGCTACGGCAAGGTCGCGCTTTCCGCCATGCTGCCGGTGCTGTCGCATATGGGCTATCGCATCCACAACCTGCCGACGGCCCTTGTTTCCGATACGCTCAACTACCCCAAGTTCTACATCCACGACACCACGGAGTACGTGCGTCAGAGTCTTGCCATTTGGGAGGAGCTCGGCTTTGAGTTCGACGCCATCTCGACCGGCTTTATCGTGACCGAGGAAGAGACGCGCATCATCTCGGACTTTTGCCACCGCCGCGCGCAAAAGGGCACCAAGGTGTTCGTCGATCCCATCATGGGCGACAACGGCAAGCTCTATGCCGGTGTGCCCGAGTCCACGATTGGCCTTATGCGGCACCTGCTGGAGTGCGCAGACTACGCGGTGCCCAACTACACCGAGGCCTGTCTGCTCGCCGATACGCCTATTGCAGAGCAGATCACGCCCGATGAGGCCCGCGCCCTTGTGGACGCTGTGCGCGAGCTGGGTGCCAAGTCGGTGGTCATTACGAGCGCCGTGGTCAATGGCACGAACGCGGTTATCGGTTACGACCATGTGGCGGGGGAGTACTTCACGATTCCCTTTGAGCTCATTCCGGTCTATTTCCCGGGCACGGGCGACACGTTCTCGGCGGTGCTCGTCGGCCGCGTTATGGCCGGTTGGAGCCTGCAGCGTGCGACGAGCGATGCCATGCGCGTGGTAGCGGAGCTTATCGAGCGCAATGCCGACCAGGAGGATAAGTCCGCCGGCCTTCCCATCGAGGCCTGCCTGGATGTGATTGACCATGAGTAATGCTGATGAGGGCGGCGTCAAGCCTGCGGGCGAGAACAAGCCGCTCGGCGCGCCGCGTGGCAAGCGTCCGCGTATCCGCGTGAGCTGCGTGGACCAGCTGGGTGCGTGCCGCTGCCACCATGGTCACAAGCCGGGCGACGTCTTTGACTTCGACCGAGACCGCGGCAAGATGTGCGCTATGGCCTGCCATGTGGGCTTTCCCTATATCGATATCCTGCGCTATGGCGGAACCGTGCCTGGCAACGAGCCCGGCACGGCAAAGTTCTGCTGCCCCGAGGTCGATACGCTGAACGTCTG
>CABUSE010000178.1 GCA_902494135.1 uncultured Collinsella sp.
ACCTGATCGGCCACGGAGGGCACTGAGGGCTTCTGTTGCGCGCCCGAGGAATGGCGACGGCGCGGACGCGGCGCGCGCTCCTCCTCGCCACGTGACTTGCCGCCCTTGTCGGCAGGCGCATCGGAGGCCGAGGGGCCCTTGGAAGCGGCACCAGCCTCGCGAGCAGCTGCGGCGCGGAAGGCGTCCTCGCGCTCCTCGCTCGACAGATGACGGCGGCGGCGACGTGTGGGGTTCATGCCACCGCCGCGATTCTGCTGCTGGGGCTGCTGAACCTCGCGCTCGCGAGAGGCGTTCTTGCCCGCGGCTGCAGCCTCGGTAGCATCGCCCGAGCCCGCGCGCTTGCGGCGGCGACGGCCATCGGCCGCCCCCTCGGCCTCGGGCGCCTCGGCCTTGCCACGACCCTTTCCGCGGCCACGACCCTCGCCCTGGCCCTGAGCGGTGCGCGCATCGGATTCGGCATCGCGACGACGGCGCTTGGGCATCGACGTGCCGGCCAGACGGTCGGCACTCGACAGGCCATCGCCCACATCGACGCCGTTTTCGCGATCGAGCTCCATGAGCGCCAGACGCATCTCGGGCGACTCAATGCGCTCAAGCACGTCGCGCGTCACGCAGTCGGGGCGGCAGTTGCAGCCCTGCTCGGCGGCCTTCTTTTTGCAGCCCTCCGAGCACGTCATATCGGCCAGGTTGACCTTAAAGACTTTGCCGTTCTCCAGGCGCAGTACCAGCTGCTCGCGCGGCGTGTCATATTCCTGGATACGCGCCTTGCCGAGCGGCGTATCGATGAGCGTCTTCTTTTTGGGTGCACGGCTCTTAAAGTCCTTGTACGCCTCGAACTCATAGCGCAGGCAGCACATCAGGCGGCCGCAAACGCCGCTGATCTTGGACGAGTTAAGCGGCAGGTCCTGCTCTTTTGCCATGCGAATCGAGACGGGCTCAAACTGTCCGCCAAAGCGCGTGCAGCAGAGCTCCTGTCCGCACTGGGCATAGCCGCCCACCAGGCGGGTCTCGTCGCGCACGCCAATCTGGCGCATGTCGACGCGAATGTGCAGCGTCGAGGACAGGTCCTTGACGAGCTGACGAAAATCGACGCGCTCCTCGGCCGCAAAGTAGAACACGGCCTTCTCGCCGCCAAACAGGTACTCGACGCCGACCGGCTTCATCTCGAGGTCGAGCTCTTTGACCAGACGGCGGAAATCGACCATCGCCTCGTCGCCTTGGATGGCCAGGTCGTCGGCAAGCTGCAGGTCGATGTCGCTCGCCACGCGCAGCACGGGCTTGAGCGGCTGGCCGATCTCATCTTGCGGCACCTCGAAGGGATCGGCCGTGACCAGTCCGATCTCGGTTCCGCGCTCGGTGGAGCAAATGGCATAATCGGCCTCGAGGATATCCAGATCCTGCGGGTCAAACCACAGGTCGCGCGAGGCGTAGGTAAACTTAACGGGTACGACTAACGGCATTTCAGTGCCTTCCTGATATCGAACAGCATGACCTCGATGGCCAGCTGGGGAGTAACGTTTCTGGCGATGTTGCGCTCGGCGGTCGCGACCGCCTCGAGCGCCCGGGTGGCACCCGCAACATTCGTCGCGGCGGCAAGCCACCCGATCGTGTCGCGCACGTCTTCGTTCACGACGTCGGCCGCCTCGTCCTGAAGTGTCAGCAGCACGTCGCGCATGAGCGTCCGCGCGCTCGCCAGCGCTTCCATGATACCCGAACGCTCGCGCGCGTTGAGTTCGCGCTTGTTGCGGTCCTCAAGCTGCTTCAATGCTCCACGCGACAGGTAGTCGGCGTTTTGCTCGAGCACCTTTTCCTGCGTGGACTTGACCTCGGCGAGCGGCGCCTTGACGGCGACGATGAGCGACTTGGCACGGCTGAGCACATCGGCCTCGTCGGCGGCGATGAGCGAGTCGATGGCACGGATCATCTGGCGACGGGCGTCCTGGCGCTCGGCGCTCTTGAGGAACTCGATGCCGCGCGTGGGACTGCCCGCCACGGCAACGGCCATGCGACAACGCGCGATATCCTGGCCCGTCGCGCGGCTCACGGCACGCGCGGCCACGGCGGGCGACACCAGCCGAAACGGCACGCACTGGCAGCGGCTCACGATGGTGGGCAGCATCACATCTGCCGAGGTGCCCAGCAAGATAAACATAACGCCCTCGGGCGGCTCCTCGAGTGTCTTGAGCAGTGCGTTGGCGGTGTTGGCGCGCAGCTGCTCGGCACGGTCGATGATGTAGACCTTGGCCTTGGCGCGGATGGGCGCCAGCGGCACGTCGTCGAGCAGCTCGCGGGTCTGGGCAATGAGGTAGCCTGTGGCGCTCTCGGGCGTGTAATAGTGCACGTCGGGATGTGTGTGCCGAGCAACGCGCACGCAACTGTCGCATGCGCCGCAGCCATTCTGCTCGCACAGGAAGGCTTGGGCGAGCGCCCATGCGGCATCGAGCTTGCCGGCGCCGGGGGCGCCCAAAAACAGGTAGGCGTGCGACGCGCGGCCGCTGGCGACGGCGTTGGCCAAAAAATCGCGCACGCGCTCTTGGGTGTCGAGCTTGGCCAGCAGGCTTGCCTGAGCGGGGGCCATGTTACTCGGCCTCCTGGGCAAGCGCGGCGGCGACGGCATC
>CABUSE010000179.1 GCA_902494135.1 uncultured Collinsella sp.
CAGGCGGAACGTGATAAACACGCCAAGCACCATAATGCCCCAGAGGACACCCTGCGAAACGGCGCCCTGCAATGCAATGAGCATGCTTCATACCTCCTAGGATAGGGTGGACACGTGATTCACCATAATAGCGGTAACAATGCATATAAGAGCTGCGGACGGATGTTTTGTCTCATCCGTAACAAGCAGGGCGAACGCCGGTCTTTGGCGTTCGCCCCTATGGCTCAGATATTGAACAACACGGCAACGGTGCGAGCATGGGCCCTAGGCGCATCGCCGCGCATGTCGCTACTCGTCCAGAGCGGAAAGGTCGATGCCCAGGGCCTCGGCCATTTCGTCGTTCTTGACGACGACCAGGTCCTTGCTCGAGAGGTGCTTGATAGGCATGTCTTCGGGCTTGGCCTCGCCCTTCAGGATCTTAACGGCCATCTCGCCCGCGGCGTAGCCCAGATCCTCGTAATTGATGGAGAGGGTGAACAGGCCGCCGGCCATGCACATGCCCTCCTCGCCAGTCACGAAGGGAAGCTTGTTTTCCTTGCAGATCTGGCCGACCTGCGAGGCACCCGCGGCGATGGTGTTGTCGGTGGGGGAGTACAGCGCGTCGACCTTGCCCACGGCAGACTCGACGACGGACTGAATCTCGTTGGAGCTCGAGACGGTGAAATCGGTGTACTCGAGGCCCAGCTTGTCGAGCTCCTTCTTGGCAGCCTTGATCTGGACGTCGGAGTTGGACTCGGCGGTGCAGTAGAGCAAGCCGACTTTCTTAACGTCGGGCAGGACCTTCTGCATCATCTCGAGCTGCTCGGCGACCGGGGTGAGGTCGGAAGCGCCCGTGACGTTGGTGCCGGGCTTGTCGTTGTCCTGTACCAGGCCGGAGGCGGCGTAGTCGGTGATGGCGCAGCCCACGATGGGGATATCGGCCGTGGCGCCGGCGGCAGCCTGCGCGGCGGGCGTGGCGATGGCGTAAATCAGGTTGACGTTGTCGCCCACAAACTTGTCGGCAATGGACTTACACGTGGATTGGTCGTTCTGGGCGTTCTTCTGGTCGATCTTGACCTTAAGGCCGCTCTCCTTGATGGCCTTGACAAAGCCGTCGTTGGCGGCATCGAGTGCGGAGTGCTCGGTGAGCTGTAGAACGCCGATGGTGTAGTCGGAACCGGCGGCAGCAGAGCCGGAACCAGAGTTGCCGCCGCATCCGGCGAGCGGGGCGAGCGCGAGCAGGCCGGCGGAGACCAGAAGGCTCCTGCGGCTGATGGTGATGTCCTTCATATCATTACCCCCAGTATAAAAATGGCTGGAAACACTGCACTTGGACAAAGTGCAAGTGGAACTATAGTAGCGCTGATGTCCATTTTTACAACAGCCTGACGGGTTTTTTAATACAGAATCGGATGGGCGGTACGAGTAGTCGAATGGGCGGCGGAGGGTCTTATGCGGCGGAGGAGGCGTCGTCCTCGTCTAGGGCGGCGAAGAGTTTCTTGCCGTCGAGGAGACGTGTGGTGACGTTTCTCATTCGGCCAATCTCTACGGTACGCAACGTGTCATCGGCGCCTCGGGCGTCATAGACCGTTCCCAGCAAATAAGAGATGCCGTCTCGTTGCTTGATGGCAAAGGGACGGAGTGTCATCCGTGCTGCTTCGGTTTCGCCACGCGTCGTGACGCTCGAAATATCAAAACTCACCGTGGTTCCGTGGTCGATGGCCTGCTCGACGAGCTCGCACGTGTCGATACGCTTGATGGGCGTGCGTGTTGCCTTGGTAGCCTTGCTGCCTGCGCTCGGAACGGGTTCGGGTGTATCGAGGTAGCCGCGAACGTCGGCACTCGCCATGGCAACTAAGTGCTGCGCCATGCTCTTGCGGATAGCGATAGGCGTGGAGCGGTTGCGCATGACCATACCGTGGAGCCGGATGATCTCTTCGTCGGCGAGCGGGCGGGTAAGAAGTTTGTAGCCCACGCCGCGTTTGTACTCAATTTCGTATCCGGCATGGCGAAGCGCGGAGATGGCGGTGTAGATGCTGCGCCGCGCCGCCGAGATGGGCATGCGGGCGGGGTGGTCGGGATGGGCGAGGCGCCGGATCAGCTCATCGGAAAGCATGGCCTTGTCTTCGCCGGTGTTTTCGCTCAAGAGCTGCAGGATGCGAACGGCGCGATAGGCTGCCATCGAGGCGGCGCCCCTCGTCGTGGTGTCGTAGGTTTCAACAGCGGCTTCGGTCATCGTGCCCACGTCCTTTCCGTTTTGGGTGGCGACGGTATGGAGCCTAGGACGTGGGGCTTTCCCAGGGGCGCAGGGCGCTCTGGGCGGTCGGTAGTCGTCGGCAAACGGCGGGTTGAGTTTTCAACAGCCCTGCTCAACTGACCAAAAACTTGCCAAAAGCTTGACGGATGCTGTTGAAAAAAGCGCCTCTCGACCGATGTCGAGAGGCGCTTGTGCGATGAGCGTTGGCGTGTGGCGACACGAGCTAGCGTCCGACGATTAGAAGTCGGCGTTGCCCACGGTGCGCGGGTGCGGCAGGACGTCGCGGATGTTGCCCACGCCGGTCAGATACATGACCAAGCGCTCGAAGCCCAGACCGTAGCCGGCGTGCTTGCAGGAACCGTAGCGGCGCAGGTCAAGG
>CABUSE010000180.1 GCA_902494135.1 uncultured Collinsella sp.
AACGCGCTGGTGGTGGCGCTCGATACCTCGACCGACATGCTTGCCTGCGCGGCAAGCTGGATTGATGGGCAGACGGGCGAGACGAAGCTCGTGAGTGGCGACCACATGTGTCGCCGTCACGCCAACGTTGAGCTCGTGAATACCGTTGATGGCGTGCTGGCTCAAGCCGGTCTGGATCGCAGCGATGTTGGTTGCTATGTGGTCGGTCGCGGCCCGGGGTCCTTTACGGGTGTGCGCATCGGCATCTCCACTGCCAAGGGCCTCGCGCGTGGTGCCAATGTTCCGCTGCTGGGCGTGTCGACGCTCGACGCTTGCGCTTGGACGGCGTGGAAGGCTGGCGTGCGCGGCAAGCTTGGTATCTTGGCCGATGCTATGCGCGGTGAGGTATATCCGGCGCTGTATATGCTGGTCGATGAGGGTCCCGAGCGTCAATTTGAGCGCGAACACGTGGTCAAGGCCGCCGTGGCGCTCGATGAGTGGCGCCGAGCAGCGGACTGGGACCAGGTTCAGCTGACCGGTGACGGTCTCGTGCGCTATGGCAAGCTGCTGGGTGAGGACGAGACCGCCCGCTGCGTGGAGCGCGACCTGTGGTGGCCTTCGGGCGAGGGCTTGCTGCTCGCGCACGCTGCGGGTGACGGCGATCCGGCCCGCGTCCTGCCGATTTACACGCGCCTTTCGGATGCCGAGGAAAACGAGCGCAAGCGTCTTGGTCTTGCCGAGAGTGCGCAGAGCGGAATTACGGGCGTTGCCGATGAGCTCGCCGGTCGTCATCTGCAGTTCCGTCCCATGGGCGCGGCGGATGCCGAGGGCGCGAGCGCGCTGGAAGCTGCCTGCTTTGAAGGTGCCGGACGCGAGGCGTGGACGCCGGGCATGTTCCTGTCCGAACTGGGCGAGGACGTCGCTGCGCCGCGTAGTTGGTGGGTGGCACACGACGACGGCAAGCTACTGGGCCTTGCCGGCGGTATGGTCGTGGACGGTGATGTGCAGATTCTGGATGTCGCCGTCGACCCGGCACATCGCCGTGAGGGCATTGCCCGCAAGCTGCTGTCGCATGTGAGCTATGATGCCCAGATGCTCGGCTGCACCACGGCTTCGCTCGAGGTCGAGGACGGCAACGAGGGAGCGATTGCGCTCTATAACGCTCTGGGCTTTACCGAGGCTGGCCGTCGCCGCGGCTACTATGGTGCCGGCAAGGACGCCATCGTCATGACGGCCCCGCTGCCCCTGGTACTTCCGGTCGACAATGCTTCGCCCGAGCCGACGGCGGCAGAGCAGCGCGTGTGGCCGCTGCCTGCGCCTGGGCGCTCCGAGGGGGAGCGTGCCGAAATTGAGCGCCGCCGCCTAGTGCTCGCTATCGAGAGCTCCTGCGACGAGACGGCCGTGGCGATTATCGATGCGGATGGCAATATGCTGGCCAACCAGGTGTCGACGCAGATTGATTTTCACGCCCGCTTTGGCGGCGTGGTGCCCGAGATCGCCTCGCGCAAACACGTCGAGGTGATTGTGAGTGTCGTGGATGCGGCGCTCGAGGATGCCGCAGCATCGCTTGGTCTTGAGGATGGAGCCATTGCCCCCAGCGAGCTTGCCGCCGTGGGCGTGACACAGGGCCCGGGCCTGGTGGGCGCGCTCGTGGTTGGCGTCGCCTTCGCCAAGGGCTTTGCCTACGCTGCCGGCAAGCCGCTCGTGTGCGTCAACCATCTGGAGGGGCACCTGTTTGCCAACCTGCTGGCGCAACCCGACCTCAAACCGCCGTTTATCTTCACGCTTGTCTCGGGTGGGCACACCATGCTCGTGCACGTGAAGGCGTGGGGCGACTACGAGGTGCTCGGTGAGACGCTCGACGACGCTGTGGGCGAGGCCTTCGACAAGGTAGCCAAGGCATTGGGTCTGGGCTATCCCGGTGGCCCCATCATTTCCAGGCTGGCCGAGACGGGCAACCCCAAGGCGATCGATTTCCCCCGTGCGCTTAACAGCAGAGGAGACTATCGCTTCTCGCTTTCGGGCCTTAAAACCGCTGTGACGCTCTACATTGAACAGGAGACCAAGGCCGGGCGCACGATTCACCTGCCCGATCTGGCAGCTTCGTTTGAGGCAGCTGTCTTTGACGTGCAGTACAAGAAGGCCAAAAACGCATTGCACGCTACCGGATGCAAGGAATACTGCATCGGTGGCGGCGTCTCGGCCAACCCGCATCTGCGCGAGATGATGATCAAGAAGCTTGGGCGTCAGGGGATTCGCGTAACGGTGCCGCCCTTGTCTGCCTGTACCGATAACGCAGCCATGATTGCGGAGGTCGCTCGCCGTAAATTCGACCGAGGTGAAATCTCGCCGTTCGACGTCGACGCCGATCCAAACATGACGCTGTAGCTGGTACGGCGCGGTCCCCGGACGGAGGGGCCGGATATAAGGTTTCCTGCTCTACAGTCCTGCGCAAGACGAAGGCCACATTAAGTGGCCTTCTTTGCGTGCGGAACTCGCGATAAAGTTCATATGCGCCGCCCGGCTCCCGCGGCTCTCAGGGGCATCTCTCATGCAAAAACTGTCGTGGGGTAAAGTCCGAGGTCAATGGCGTTTTGTATCGAG
>CABUSE010000181.1 GCA_902494135.1 uncultured Collinsella sp.
CGCGGCAAGAAGATCGAGGAGAGCCTCGACGAGGCCGAGAAGACCAAGCAGGAGGCTATCGCCAAGCGCGCTGAGTCCGACTCGATCGTCACCGACGCCCGTCGTCAGGCTGCCGACATCGTTCTCGAGGCCCGTAAGGACGCCGAGTCCGAGCGCGCCCGTATCATCGAGACTGCTCACAAGGAGGCCGAGGAGATTATCGCCAAGGCCCACACGACCGTCGAGGACGAGCGCAAGTCCATCTACGCCGGTGCCGCGAGCTCTATCGCCGACCTGTCCGTTGCCGTCGCCACCAAGATTGTTGGCGAGTCGCTTGCGGACGAGGCCGAGCAGAAGAAGCTCATCGAGCGCTACATCCAGGAAGCAGGTAGCCTGAATGCCGACTAGCCGCTATCAGGACAAGGTGCTCGAGACCTACGCGCGCTCCCTTCTGGAAGCCGCTAAGGCCGAGAACCATGTGTTCGAGGACCTCGAGATGATCGAGCGCCTGGCTAGCGCCAGCCCCGAGATCATCGCCGTGCTCGACACCATGTCCAAGCGCGACCAGCTCGACCTTCTTCCCAAGGTGGCAGCTGCCTTTAAGTATGTTGCCGAGGAAGACGAGGATGTAGTGGGCGTGACCGTCACCACGGCGATCCCGCTCGACGACGAGCTGCGTCAAACCATCACTAAGAAATGCGAGCAGGACTTCGGCCGCAAGGTATTCCTTATCGAGCAGGTCGACCCGTCTATCGTGGGCGGCTTGGTGCTCGAGGCCCGCGGCGAGCGTCGTGACATTTCCGTCAAGACGCAGCTGCGCAGCGCGCAGGAGACCCTCGTAAACTCTGCTAATTCGTACGGAGGTGAAGCCTAATGTCCGAAACCCTCAATGCCCAGGATATCGCCAAGAAACTGCAGGAGCAGCTCACGAGCCTCTCCGCGACGGTCGATACGCATGAGGTTTCAACGGTCGACGAGGTAGGCGACGGCATCGCGCGCGTCTCCGGCCTCAAGAGCGCCATGGCAGGCGAGCTTCTGGAGTTCAAGAGCTCCGATACCGGTGAGACCGTCTTCGGCCTTGCCCAGAACCTTGACCGTGACGAGGTCGGCGCCGTTCTGTTTGGTGCCGTCGACTCCATCAAGGAAGGCGACGAGTGCCGCACCACTGGCCGCATTATGGATATCCCCGTGAGCCGTACCATGCTCGGCCGCGTCGTCAATCCGCTCGGCCAGCCCATCGACGGTTTGGGTGACATTGTCGCCACGCACCGCCGCCCCATTGAGTTTAAGGCCCCCGGCGTTATCGACCGTACCCCGGTGTGCGAGCCGGTTCAGACTGGCCTGTTGGCTATCGACTCCATGGTGCCTATCGGCCGTGGTCAGCGTGAGCTCATCATCGGCGACCGTAAGACCGGTAAGACCGCCATCGCCATCGACGCTATCCTCAACCAGCGCGGCAAGGGCATGGTCTGCATCTATGTCGCCATCGGCCAGAAGGCCTCCACGGTTGCCAACATCCGCGAGACCCTCGCTCAGCACGGTGCGCTCGACTACACCATCATCGTTTCGGCCACCGCTGCCGACTCCGCCCCTATGCAGTACATCGCGCCTATGGCCGGTGCCGCTATCGGCGAGTTCTTCATGTACAACGGCGAGGACGGTAAGCCCGCCAGCGAGACCAACCCTGGCGGTCACGTGCTCGTCATCTACGACGACCTGTCCAAGCAGGCCGTGGCCTACCGTCAGATGTCGCTGACGCTGCATCGTCCGCCCGGACGCGAGGCCTATCCTGGCGACATCTTCTACCTGCACTCTCGTCTGCTCGAGCGTGCCGTCAAGATGTCCAAGGAGAACGGTTACGGCTCCATGACGGCCCTGCCGATCATCGAGACCCAGGACGGCGACGTTTCGGCCTACATTCCGACTAACGTCATTTCCATTACCGATGGTCAGATCTACCTGCAGTCCGAGCTCTTCTTCCAGGGCCAGCGCCCGGCAGTCGACGTGGGCATCTCCGTGTCCCGCGTCGGTGGCGACGCACAGACCAAGGCTATGAAGCAGGTTGCCGGCAACCTCCGTCTGGATCTCGCTTCGTACCAGGAGCTCGCCGGCTTTACGCAGTTCGGCTCCGACCTCGACGAGGCCACGCAAAAGCAGCTTACCCACGGCGCTCGCATGACTGAGCTCCTTAAGCAGCCGCGCTACAAGCCGTTCGAGGTTGGCGAGCAGATTGCGGTTCTGTTTGCAGGCAACGAGGGCTTCCTCGACGACCTCGAGATTGCCGACGTGCTGCCTTTCCGTGCTGAGCTTATCGAGTACCTGGACAACGGCTTTGGCTCGCTGCTCGACAAGGTTCGCGCTAAGAAGATCGATGATGACACCAAGGCTGAGCTCTTGCGCGTCATCGGCGACTTCAAGCAGCAGTTCATGGCCAAGCACCATGCCGATACGACTGGATCAGAGGAGAACTAAGCCCTATGGCCAACCTTCGCGACATTAAGAAGCGAATCTCCTCGGTTACCACGACCAAGCAGATCACGCGCACGATGGAGATGGTCTCTACGGCCAAGATCCGTCGTGCCCTCGATCGCTCCAA
>CABUSE010000182.1 GCA_902494135.1 uncultured Collinsella sp.
CTTGGACTCGGCGGTATCGGCCAGCATGGTCATGGTGAAGATGTCCTCGATAATGGACTGCGTGATGTCGCGGATGTCGACGTTGGCCTCGCCCAGGACGCGGGTGACGCCCGCGACGATGCCGGGGCGGTTCTTGCCAAGGACGGTGATGACGATACGGGAGGACGAGATCTCGGCCATGGGAAACCCTTTCGCGTGGTTGCGGCGCGCGGGGGCGCTCCGCTACGGTACAGTGTTCATCATTGTACCTGTCTGGCGCCAAAAGGGGTGTGCTTACTGCGGCGTTACACGTCTGCAACATGGGCGAAGGGGCAACAGGGTGCGTGTCCGCCGCGGTTGGCCACGCCGCGTTGCACAAAGACCGTGAACCTTTTGTGGGACACGCGGCGCCGTGGTACCATAGCCGAGTTTGTTGTCTTGGTCGGAAACCAAGACGCCTTATGCGCTGATCGGTAACCAGCGCCTGACCAATAAGGAGTCCTACCATGAAGCAGGGTATCCATCCCCAGTATGTCGAGTGCACGGTGACGTGCTCCTGCGGCAACACCTTCAAGACGCACGCTACCGTGTCCGAGATGAAGGTTGAGCTTTGCAACGAGTGCCACCCGTTCTACACCGGCCAGCAGAAGTTCGTCGACACCGGTGGACGCGTCCAGCGCTTCGCCGACAAGTTCGGTGGCGCCGCTGCCGCCCAGCTCAAGAAGGCCGAGGAGGCCAAGGCTGCCAAGGCTGCCAAGGCTGCTGAGGCCGAGGCCGCTCGCAAGGCCGCCGCTGAGGCTAAGGCTGCCGAGAAGGCCAAGCGTGCTGCTAAGTTTGCCGAGGAGGCTGCCAAGCAGGCCGCCGAGGCTCCCGCAGAGGCTCCCGTCGAGGAGGCCGCTGCCGAGGCCGAGACCACCGAGGCTGCTGAGTAAATAGCTCGCCGCGGAAACACTCGCATTCATGGCATGAGGGCCGTGCATCCATTTGGGTGCGCGGCCCTTTTTCTTTTTAAATTAGTGCAAACTAACCTGTCCCCATGGCACCACATGGCGGAGAGGCGGCGTTTGCCCAGATAGACCTGCCAAAATTAACCTGTCCCATTGTGGCAGGTTGGTCGTAGTTATTACGTGGCGGTCGAGCTCGACCGTATAGGCCGCGCCTTGTTTGGCTAAAGTACAATCATCTGTGTTTAACTCGTCCGCAGCTGCACGGCGTGGGCGATGGCCAAAAAGGAAAACCACATGGGATTCATGTCAAAGCTGCTGTCCTTTGGATCCGATAAGGACCTGAAGCGCTACTACAAGATCGTTGACCAGATCAACGGTCTTGAGCCCCAGTTTGAGAAGATGACCGAGGAGGAGCTCCGCGCCCAGACCGATAAGTTCCGTGAGCGCTACGCCAACGGCGAGTCGCTCGACGACATGCTTCCCGAGGCTTTTGCCACCGTGCGCGAGGCTTCCAAGCGCATCACGGGCATGCGTCACTTTGACGTACAGCTCATCGGCGCCATGGCGCTTCATGAGGGTCATATTGCCGAGATGAAGACCGGCGAGGGCAAGACGCTCGTCTCCACCTTGGCTGGCTACCTCAACGCTATCGCCGGCAAGGGCGTGCATGTCGTTACCGTCAACGATTACCTGGCAAAGCGCGACTCCGAGTGGATGGGCCGCATCTACAAGTACCTGGGAATGACCGTCGGTCTGCTCCAGAACAACATGCCGCTCGAGCTCAAGCGTCCGGCCTACCAGGCAGACGTCACCTACGGCACCAACTCCGAGTTCGGTTTCGACTACCTGCGCGACAACATGGTCACCCGCCCCGAGCAGCGCGTTCAGCGCGGCCACCATTACGCCATCGTCGACGAGGTCGACTCCATCCTGATCGATGAGGCCAGAACGCCGCTCATCATCTCGGGTGCCGGTACCAAGTCCGCCAGCACCTACAAGGACTTCGCGCGTGCCGTGCGCGGCCTGGAGCGCGGTGAGGACGTGTCGCACGACATGCTCACCGCCACCGAGGACGTTGAACCCACGGGCGACTACGTCATGGACGAGGCCAAGCACACCATCGCCGCCACCGAGCGCGGTCTTAAGAAAATCGAGCGCCGCCTGGGTATCGATGACATCTATGCCGATCTCTCCGGCCAGCTGGTCAACCACCTGCAGCAAGCGCTGAAGGCCCAGTACATGTTCCACCGCGATAAGCAGTACGTGGTCACCAACGGCGAGGTCAAGATCGTCGACGAGTTCACAGGCCGCATTATGGAAGGCCGCCGCTATTCTGAGGGCCTGCACCAGGCCATCGAGGCCAAAGAGGGCGTGCTCGTACGCGAGGAGAACCAGACCCTGGCCACCATCACCCTGCAAAACTACTTCCGTCTGTATGACAAGCTCTCCGGCATGACCGGCACGGCACTTACCGAGGATGCTGAGTTCCGCGAGATCTACAAGCTGCCCGTCGAGGTCATCCCCTCCAACAAGCCAGTGCAGCGCGTGGACCACGAGGACCTGGTGTACCGCACCATTCAGGCTAAATACAACGCCGTTGC
>CABUSE010000183.1 GCA_902494135.1 uncultured Collinsella sp.
GTGCCGCCGTGGCGTCCGGGTTCGCCCAGATGCTGCGGCGGCGCTATACTTATGCAGTTTGAAATGCTTGTACCAAAAGGAGCTGTCGTGTCCCTTTCCATCGGTATCGTGGGCCTGCCCAACGTGGGCAAGTCGACGCTGTTCACCGCGCTTACCAAAAAGACCGGCCTTGCCGCCAACTATCCGTTCGCCACGATTGACCCCAACGTGGGTATCGTCGACGTGCCCGATAGCCGTCTGCAAAAGCTCGCCGACATCGTCAACCCGGGCCGCATCGTGCCGGCAACGGTCGAGTTCGTCGACATCGCAGGTCTGGTGAAGGGCGCCAACGAGGGCGAGGGCCTGGGCAACCAGTTCCTGGCCAACATTCGCGAGACCGACGCCATCTGCGAGGTCGTGCGCTACTTTAAAGACCCCAACGTCATGCGTGAGGTGGGCCGCACGGGCGAGTTCGTCGATCCCGCCGGCGATGCCGACACCATCATGACCGAGCTCATCCTGGCCGACATGGGTACGCTCGAGAAGCAGCTGCCCAAGCTCGAGAAGGAGGCCAAGCGCGACAAGGAGCTCATGCCCAAGTTTGAGGTCGCCAAGCGCCTACTCGCCTGGCTCAACGAGGGTAAGCGCGCCGCGTCCATGGAGATGACCGACGAGGAGCGCGCCGCTGCCAAGGGCCTGTTCCTGCTCACCATGAAGCCCATCCTGTATGTGGCCAACGTGGACGAGGATATGCTCAACGAGGACCTGGCGCCCATCGATGGCGTCAAGCCGCTGCCGATCTGCGCCAAGATAGAGGCCGAGCTTTCTGAGCTCGATCCCGAGGATGCGGCCGACTACCTGGAGAGCTTGGGCCTGGAACAGCCCGGTCTGGACGTGCTCGCACAGGCCGCTTACAAGCTGCTCGGCCTGCAGTCGTTCTTTACGGCCGGTGAGATGGAGGTCAAGGCCTGGACGGTGCGCCAGGGTGCGACCGCCCCGCAGGCCGCCGGTGTCATCCACACCGACTTTGAGCGCGGCTTTATTAAGGCCGAGGTCATTGGCTATGATGACTACATCGAGCTCGGTGGTGAGCAGGGCGCCAAGGCCGCCGGCAAGCTGCGCATCGAGGGCAAGGACTATGTCATGGCCGATGGCGACGTCGTGCACTTCCGCTTTAACGTGTAGGGACGACGTGCATGTTTAAGTATGGTAAAAAAGCCGGCTACATGGGCATCGCGCTGCTCGTACTTGCGGTGATTCCGTTGGTGGTCGCAGCGTTTGTGATCCCCAACATTGGTCCTGAGGTGGCAACGAAGTTTAACGCAGCCGGCGAGGTGACGCGCTGGGGCAAGAGCTACGAGCTGCTGGCACTGCCGGTGCTCAACCTACTGCTGAGCGTGGCGACGTACTTTACGGCAGGACGCCAGGCTAAAAACAATGATGACTCCGCTGCCATGGCACGCATCGTGTGCGAGCGCTACCTGCGCAACGGTTGCATCACGGGTGTATTCCTCAACGTGATCAACGTTTACTTTATGTACTCGGCGATTACCGGAACGGGCTTTGGCTTTGGTTTCTAGCTTGTTCTTTTAGGCAACGAGCCTGCATGCATATTCAATGGCTGCTGCGAGGCCGCCGCTCGATCGTGGTTTAAAGACCATGTCGGCGGCGGCCTCGTTTTCGTATCCGGTGCCGCGAAGGGCGAGTGCGGTACCGGCTTCCAGGAGAAGGGGCAGACCGCGTTGGCTGGTTGCGATTACGGCAGCCTGATTGAGCGAGCAGCTGTGCGCTTGGCATTGGATGGCAAGTTCACCTTGCGCCGGACAAGGGACCAAAACGGCGGCGACGCGACTTGATAGCAATGCAAATGCCGTGCGCTCATCGGGCGAAAGGCATTCTGCTTCAACGACGACGAGCTTGGGTGGTGCGCTGTTTGTGCGAAGCGTGGTTCGGTACGTGCGGACCGAAGAACCCGACATAGAAAACTCCTGTGTATTCGGCAAAACGTAAACTATAGTTTACGTTTATGTTCGGCCCCATTTCAAACTCGTCTGCATGGACGAACGTGCGAAACAGATTCTTGGCAGGCGGGTCGAAGAGACACGCAGAGACCTTGGTATCTCCAAGGTTGATTTTTGTGTGGCGACAGGAATCAGCCGACCCTACCTCGACCGAATCGAAGATGGGACGGCAAATTTCACGCTCAAGGTTCTATTTAAGATCGCGCCCGCACTCGGCATGACGGTGTCAGAGCTTCTCGAGGGCATCGAATAGGGGATACCCGTCGAAAACTGAATTACGCCATCGGGATGCGGTCGTGGTTGACTTGGCTGTAGAACAGGCGCTGGATCTCGGCGGCATCGCGTGACTGGCCGAGCGCCCACATGGTCTTGGCCACGAGCGTCTCGGTGGTCATGTCATCGCCGCGCAGAATGCCCGGATGATCGGCGTAAGCACGGCCGACCTCATAAACGCCCAGATCGAGGCCCTCTTCGGGGACCTGCGTGGTCATAACGACGGTGCGGCCAGAATCGACCCA
>CABUSE010000184.1 GCA_902494135.1 uncultured Collinsella sp.
CGCACGGCACTCTTTAATATCCATACGCTCGATTGGGACGACGACCTGCTGGCGCTCTTTGACGTTCCACGTTCCATGATGCCCGAGGTTCGCTGGAGCTCGGGCGACTACGGCCGCGTCGCGAGCGACATCATGACCAACATGCCGCCCATCATGGGTGTGGCGGGCGACCAGCAGGCATCGCTGTTCGGTCACTGCTGTTTCCGTCCCGGCCAGACCAAAAACACCTATGGCACGGGCTGCTTTATGCTCATGAACACCGGCGACGAGATCGTCGAATCCAAGAATGGCCTGGTCTCCACCATCGGTATCGCTGCGGACGGCAAAGTCAGCTATGCGCTCGAGGGCTCTATTTTTGCCGCCGGCTCAACGATGAACTGGCTTCGCAACAACATGGGCATCATCTCGAGCGTGAGCGAGTCGGCACAACTCGCCGCTTCGATTAGCGACAACGAGGGCTGCTACTTCGTTCCCGCCTTTGCGGGTTTGGGTGCTCCCTGGTGGGACCCGCATGCCCGCGGTATTGTGTGCGGTCTGACCGGCGCCTCGAGCCGTGCGACCATCGTACGTGCCGCCTGCGAATCCATGGCATATCAGAGCTACGACGTGCTGCGCGCCATGGAGCAGGACGTGGGGCTTTCGATTGAGCGCCTGTCCGTCGATGGCGGTGCCTCGCGCAACGAGTTCATCATGCAATTCCAGGCCGACCTGCTGGATATCCCCGTGCTGCAATGCGAGACGGTGGAGACCACGGCAATCGGTGCCGCGTACTTGGCGGGTCTTGCCGTCGGCTATTGGGAAGACCTGGAGGAGCTGGAGCAAAATGCCCAGATCGTTAGGACCTTCCTTCCCCACATGTCCGCCGAGCGCCGCGAGCAAAATCTTGCGGGCTGGCGTGATGCAGCCAGGCGCTCGCTCAGCACCGCACAGTAGGGCTGCGATGGGCTGCTCGATACAACAAACCGCTAAACTAATGCATGGCGTGCGGCGGCAACATTGCTGCACGCCTTGTCAGCAAGGCCGTTTTGCGGCCGCAACGAAAGGGGCAATCAATCCATGACCGTCACCTACGATGCGTCCCGTGTGACGCTTGTCGATCACCCGCTCGTCCAGCACAAGCTGTCGATCCTGCGCGACAAAAACACCGGCACCAACCAGTTCCGTCAGCTCGTGCGCGAACTCGCACTTTTTGACGGCTACGAGGCCATGCGCGACCTGCCTATGGAAGACGTCGAGGTCGAGACCCCCATCACTACCGCCACGTTCAAACAGCTCGCCGGCAAGAAACTCGCCATCGTGCCCATCCTGCGTGCGGGCCTTGGCATGGTCGACGGCATCCTCGACCTGGTGCCCTCCGCTCGCGTGGGCCACATCGGCATGGAGCGCGACGAGGTCACCCACGAGCCGCACGAGTATTACTGCAAGATGCCCAAGGATATCGACCAGCGCATCTGCCTGGTCGTCGACCCCATGCTCGCCACGGGCGGTTCGGCCGAGATGGCCATTAGCTACCTGCGCGAGCGCGGTGTCAAGGACATCCGCATGCTGTGCATCGTCGCGGCCCCCGAGGGCCTCAAGTCGCTGACTGAGAAGGACCCTGATGTGCATATCTATACCTGCGCCATCGACGACCATCTCAACGAGGCTGCCTACATCGTTCCCGGCCTGGGCGACGCCGGCGACCGCATCTACGGCACGCTCTAGTCGCTGGGCTAAGATGGCCGCGGCTGCAAATACGAAGAAACGGTGCGCGCGGACGAACAAAAGGCGACCGCGCGCACTCCTGTTAACGGACGTTTTGCCCTGCAGGGTTCGAGAAAAACGTATTACCGTACCTGCGGCATAAAGAAGGTCTTAAGAAAACGAACAGGTGCGTATTAACCGATGCTTTTTCGGTTGTACTTTAGCGATTGGCTCGTACAATAGTCACCAATGTTTGGCGGGAACTGTTCTGTGAAGCGTTAAAAAGGAAAGTGAGGACGCCAGTGTTTCAGATAGCCGATCTGCTCGCTATCGTTGCAGGCGCCATCGCGGGCGCAATTGCCTTCCTTCCCTTTGTCTTTACGCTCAAGCCGGTTCTTGACGATAAACAGAATGCGGACATGCTCAAGGGTATGGTGAGTCTGGCGGTCTCGGCAATCGCCCTGCTCGTCTTTACCTTGGTTGTGTTTGTGTTGTTCGGAGAGGCATTTCGCATGTTCCTCCTGGGCGAGGCGATCGGCTTCGTGGCCTTTATGGCCGCCTGCACGGTTCGCGTCGCCAAGGCGCTGCGAGATCCTCATGAGGTCGAAAGGTAAGTCGTGGAAATTTTTGAAAAGCTGCCTGATGAGATTAATCATCTGGTCAGCGAGTTCAGCTCCACCCCTGTCGTGGGCGATCTGAGCTGCGGCATCACGCAGTACTCGTTTTGGCTGATCGTCTCCACGATCGTGCTCCTGATCGTCCTGGCCGTGTTCAAGAAGAAGCAGACCCTGGTTCCCAAGGGCTTCTTCGTCAACGGTTTCGAGTA
>CABUSE010000185.1 GCA_902494135.1 uncultured Collinsella sp.
AAAACAAATGGCCGACACTCCATCTTGTGCACTGTACGCCGGGCTTAAGTCACTCGGTCGCATCAACAACGGTAACGCCGCGCAAATTCTCATGGCCGGCAACGCCCGTTACGGTGGACGCCTCATCTCCGAACGCTTGACGGTCCCGTCGTTTATCTCACGCGAAATCGTTCACGCCAAACCAGGTGACCTTCCCGAGCCGCTGTTTGCGCCCTTTGAACAAAGTGCGCGCCAGATACTCAACCTCATCATGCAAAACCGAGGCTCCGACCCCCAATCGCTGAGCAAGGTCGCTAAACGCTATATGGAGTCGTGTGTCCCAGACATGCAGGATGCCCTTACCAATTGCGGCATCGACGGCATGCTCTTTAGAAACGGCGTCGAGCGCATCGAGACCGCTGACGATAGCGACATTAAAGATCGCCTCTACATCCATTTGGTCTTTTTTATCGTTACCGGCTGCCTTGGCGACCCCGCCCGCGCCATCGAGTACACCGAGTCCTTTGTGTCCGACCAGATGCTCTCGACGCTCGGCACGGTCGAGACGACCGTCACCTCATTTTTCTCGACAACCGCGCGCCCCACGGGAGACATTCGCCTGGGGCTGCTGCGCGTCGTGGGCAACTCGGCACGACCGCCGCTGCGTCCCCCTACCACGGACCCGGTGGGCAGCGTTATCGGGTCGCTGACGGGCGACGAGAACGCCATCACCGACGTCGATTCCGATGTTTCGCGCCAGCACCTGCGCGTTTGGCTCCAGGACGGACACTGGCTTGCGCAGGGCCTCGACTCCACCAACGGATCGTTTTTGATCTCGGGCGTCGGCCGCTGCCGACAAGCTATCGAACCGCCCAGACGCGAGCGCCCCGCCAACTTTGCCAACACCCCCGTCGAGATTCACAACGGAGACACGCTTTGCTTGGGCGCCACGACGCGCTTTTTGGTCATTCGCATCACCGACTAGCCCACGCACACATTATCGACGCACAAGGTGCCGTTATTTGCATCAACCCCTGCAAATAACGGCACCTTTTCGATTAAGGCAACGGTTGCGCTACCTTTTCACTAACATTATTGCTATGCACTTTTTTCGAAAGGATCGCCCCGTGACGTACGACACGGACATGGATATCATCGCGTTGTCCCCCTTTGAACCAAACGCCATGTTTGCGACCACCGAAGACCTCGATACCATTCGCCGCTTTACCACCCTGTTGGATTGCGGGGCAGTCGGCGGCGGTTCCCACCATCTTCGCAAGGTCGCCAACACCGAGGGCGAGACCTTTGCGCTCAAGACGCTATGGCCCCTCAGCGGCTGTGATGAAAACGACTCCGCTGTCAGACCCTCGGGCATCAAGACGCTTACCGAGGAGTATCGCAATCTTGCAGCCGTCTCACTGTTGGGCGGCTTTCCCAAAACCTATGGCTATGGCTATACCGGCTCCGTACCGGCCATCCTTATGGAGTGGATTGAAGGCCTGCCCCTTCGCGATGCCGCGGCAGAGCTAGCCGACCCCGCCGAGGGCGGCCGCATTCCCGCAAGCACCGTCGCCGCAATCGGAAAACGCCTGGGAGAGATTCTCCTGAGTGCACAAAAGCTCGATGTGCCGTTTGTGCACCGTGATATCTCCTTGCGCAATATCATCATTCGCACAACGCGCCGGCCCCTTGCCTAGCAGATTGCACGCTGCAGTTTTGACCTTTGCCTGGTCGATTTGGGCAGCTCGAGCATCAAGCGCTCGGACCCCTCGTTCACCATGTCGACTGGCATCTGGCGCAACGGCACACCCGAGTTCGCCCCGCCCGAGATGCTCTCCAACGACATCCCCGAGCTGGCACCGCTTCGCACGTCGCCCAGCATCGATACATATGAGCTCTGCAGCGTGCTCTACGCGCTCTATGCCGGCCACACGCCATATCGCCTCAACGAGCATATGGACCAGTCGCCCTACCTGTACAAGATCGAGCACAAGCCTGAGCCACTTGAGGCGCGTTTGCCCGGCGACCAAAAGCTCGTCGATGTCATTATGAGCGGCATCCATAACGAGCAGTCCCAGCGCGCGCCGCTGTCTACGATTGTCGGCAAGCTCGATGCCTGGATTAAAGACATCGATTTTGAGCCGCGCACGCCGCTGCCCGCACCTGTCGATTTTAGCCAACAACCGAAGCCTTCCGGCTCCGACAAGGCTCAGACGCGTCACCCGCTCATCTCGCGTCGCGCTGCGCTCGCGCTCGGCGGCGTCTGCATTGCCGGCATCGCAGCTTCTGCCCTTGCCACGGGGTGCTGGGGGCTCATCGACCTGTCGCACGGCATCAAGCCGTCACTCGACGATTACACCTGGGAAGAACTCGCCCTGATCTCCCGCAAAATCCAAGAGACATCTTCCAACAAAAAGGCGCTCGAGATTGCCGAAACCTACCACCTGGTAAACAGCAAGCAGTCGCTCGAAAACGAGAACACCAAGACCGTCAGGCTTTCCGACGGGA
>CABUSE010000186.1 GCA_902494135.1 uncultured Collinsella sp.
ACATGTCCAGGCGCCCCAGTTTGCCTGCAGCGCTTTTGTCGCCGTAGATGCCGAAGGCCGCGTGCGCACCGGTCGCAATTACGACTTTAAGGACGACACCTCGGCGCTGCTGGTGCGCAATCACCCACGCGGCGACTATGCCTCCATCGGGCTTGCCGCCCTTAACAACCTGGGCGATAACACTCCGCTTGACTCCGTCGCCGGACGCGCCGCCGCACTCATGGGCCCGTTTGCCCAGCTCGACGGTGTTAACGAATGCGGCGTGTCCATTGCCGTACTCACTCTGGATTCCAAGCCCTGTGACCAGGACACGCAACGCCCCGTCATCAATACCTCGCTCGCCATCCGTCTGGTGCTCGACCGTGCCGCCACCACGCAAGAAGCTGTCGACCTGCTTTCCGCCTACGACATGCACGCCATGGCAGGACGCGATTACCACTTCTTTATCAACGACGCCGCCGGTGACGCGCGCGTAGTAGAGTGGGATCCGCGCGATCCGGACCGTGCTTTCAAAGCGACTCCTGTACGCCAGGTTACGAACTTCTACGCCTGCTATGGCGACGAAGTGCTGCCCAACCAAAAGAATGACGAGCTGGGCCATGGTAAAGAGCGCGCCGTCGCAATCGCCGATGTCCTTGACGCCCACGCCGGTGCCCAGGACGAGGCAGTCGCTTGGAAGGCCCTTCGCGCCGCAGCCCAAGAGCCCAATCCGGAAGACATCACCAGCAATACGCAATGGTCGGTCGTCTTTGACAATACCGAACCCGCCGTCGCTATTACGCTGCGCCGCCACTGGGGCAACGTCGATGCCTTCGCACTGTAAGGAGCCAGGCCCGTCGACCTTACGTTCCCTGACGTTGCTTACATTTCCATACGCTTGAGCTAACACGTTTTACCCCCGTATCAACAGTGTGCGGGGGTAAACTTATGCGCATGTTATAACTTGCCCGGAAGGATTCACCATGCTTAGGATCGGTCTTCTTACTAGTGGCGGCGACTGCCAGGCGCTCAACGCCACCATGCGCGGCATCGTCAAAACGCTCATGACCAATAGCGAAGAACCTATCGAGATCTATGGTTTTGAGGACGGCTACCAGGGCCTTATCTACAGCAGGTTCCGCGTCATGACACCCGCCGATTTTAGCGGTATCCTCACCCGCGGCGGCACCATCCTGGGCACGAGCCGTACGCCGTTCAAGCGCCTAGACATTCCCGAGGCCGACGGCGTCGAAAAGGTGCCGGCGATGGTCCACACCTATCATAAGCTGCAGCTCGACTGCCTGTTTATGCTGGGCGGCAACGGTTCCACCAAGACCGCCAACCGCCTGCGCGAAGAGGGTCTCAACGTTATCGCCCTGCCCAAGACCATCGATAACGACACCTGGGGCACCGAGCTGACGTTTGGCTTTACGAGCGCCATCGACGTCGCCACCAAGTGCATCGACGACATCCACACTACCGCCTCGAGTCACGGCCGCGTGTTTGTCATCGAGATCATGGGCCACAAGGTTGGCTGGATTCCGCTGTACGCCGGCGTCGCGGGCGGCGCGGACGTCATCCTGATCCCCGAGATCCCCTACGACATGGATAACGTCATCAAGACCATCGAGCATCGCATGGAGACCGGCAGTCGCTTTACCATCGTGGCCGTCGCCGAGGGCGCCATCTCCAAGGAGGACGCGGCGCTGTCCAAGAAGGAGTACAAGAAGAAGCTTGCCGAGCGCACAAGCCCGTCGATCGTCTACGACATCGCCAAGGAGATTGAGGCCAAGACCGGTCGCGAGACCCGCGTCGCCATCCCCGGCCACACGCAGCGCGGTGGCCAGCCCGACGCCCAGGACCGCATCTTTGCGACCCAGTGCGGCGTCGAGGCGGCACTGGGGTGCCTACGCGGCGAGTTTGGCTACATGATTGCCCTGCGTGACGGCAAGATGTGCCACATGCCACTCGAGAAGGTCGCCGGCAAGCTCAAGTACGTCGATCCCCAGAGCGATCTGGTGCGCGAGGCCAAGGCGTTGGGCATCAGCTTCGGCGACGAATAGCCCCGGCTGGAACTGCTCCCATCGGAGGCCCCAGGGCTTACCTCCCAAATCGTCCTCGGACATGTCAGGACCCCGCTGCGCGCTTCGCGCGGCGGGGTCCTTCCGTCCTGCGGAAAGATTTGGGAGGTAAGCCTTGGGGCCTCCTGCGGTAACCGGGGAGGCCGAGGCTATTCGTCTTCTTGCTGCAAGTGCCTGGGGTAGGATGCGGCGTGCATTTTTGGGAGTATTCAGCAGCCGAGGGTGCCTGCATACTGGATTTTGGGCGAGAGACAGGCGCCGCGGGCCGCATTCTGCAAAAAAACGAGCGGCTCTAGAGGCGTTGGGACTCAGAATCGGGGCTTTCAGCGCAGTTTTGCACCCCCGCCCCCGCGCCCGCGGACCCCGGGACGCTGAATACTCCGGAATTTGCACGGCGCCCCCTGGGGTACCTGTGGG
>CABUSE010000187.1 GCA_902494135.1 uncultured Collinsella sp.
CTTGATGAGCCCTTGCCCTTCTCCTGGGAATTATGATCGGGCATCAATCTGCTGAGTGGCCCGAATCCCAGGAGGGGACTCTATATGCAAAAGGAATACCTGTCCGCCGCGGCGGAGGTACTCAGCGACCAAGGTGTCGATGAGTACCTCGGCCTGAGCAACGACGAGGCGTCGTCGCGCCTCGCCAAGACAGGCCCTAACAAGCTCGAGGAAGCCGAGAAGACACCGTTGTGGAAGCGCTTCTTTGAGCAGATGGCCGATCCCATGGTCATCATGCTGATCGTTGCCGCCGTCATCAGTGCACTCACGGGCATGGTCAAGGGCGAGGCGGACTTTGCCGACGTCGCCATCATCATGTTCGTCGTTATCGTCAACTCGGTGCTGGGCGTGGTTCAGGAGGCCAAGAGCGAGGAGGCTCTCGAGGCCCTGCAGGAGATGAGCGCGGCGCAGTCCAAGGTGCTGCGCGACGGCAAGCTCGTGCACCTGCCGAGCGCCGAGCTCGTGCCCGGTGACGTGATCATGCTCGAGGCGGGCGACTCCGTCCCGGCCGACTGCCGCGTGCTCGAGAGCGCCACGATGAAGATCGAGGAGGCCGCCCTTACCGGCGAGTCCGTGCCCGTCGAGAAGCATGCCAACGTGATTGAGCTCGCCGCTGGCACCGACGACGTGCCGCTCGGCGACCGCAAGAACATGTGCTACATGGGTTCCACCGTGGTATACGGCCGCGGCCGCGCCGTCGTGGTCGGCACCGGCATGAACACCGAGATGGGTAAGATCGCCGGCGCCCTGGCCGAGGCCAAGGAAGAGCTCACGCCGCTGCAGGTGAAGCTTGCCGAGCTCAGCCGCATCCTCACCATCATGGTTATCGTCATCTGCGTCGTCATCTTTGGTGTCGACATCATCCGCCACGGCGTGGGCAACGTTCTCACCGATCCGACCGCGCTGCTCGACACCTTTATGGTCGCTGTCTCGCTCGCCGTCGCCGCCATCCCTGAGGGCCTGGTTGCCGTCGTGACCATCGTGCTGTCGCTTGGCGTGACCAAGATGGCCAAGCGTCAGGCAATCATCCGCAAGCTCTCTGCCGTCGAGACCCTTGGCTGCACGCAGACCATCTGCTCCGACAAGACCGGTACCCTTACCCAAAACAAGATGACCGTCGTCAAGCACGAGCTCGCCGCGCCTAAGGAGAAGTTCCTGGCCGGTATGGCTCTGTGCTCCGATGCCCAGTGGGACGAGGAGCTGGGCGAGGCCGTGGGCGAGCCGACTGAGTGCGCGCTCGTCAACGACGCCGGCAAGGCGGGGCTCACCGGCCTGACCGCCGAGCACCCGCGTGTGGGCGAGGCCCCGTTCGACTCCGGCCGCAAGATGATGTCCGTGGTCGTCGAGACCCTGGATGGCGAGTATGAGCAGTACACCAAGGGCGCGCCCGACGTGGTGATCGGCCTGTGCACCCATATCTACGACGGCGACAAGGTCGTTCCGCTGACCGAGGAGCGTCGTGCCGAGCTCGTGGCCGCCAACAAGGCCATGGCCGACGAGGCCCTGCGCGTACTGGCGCTGGCAAGTCGCACCTACACCGAGGTCCCGGACGACTGCAGCTCCGCTGCGCTCGAGCACGACCTGGTCTTCTGCGGCCTGTCTGGCATGATTGACCCGGTTCGCCCCGAGGTCGCCGACGCCATCCGCGAGGCGCACGACGCCGGTATCCGCACCGTCATGATCACGGGCGACCACATCGACACCGCCGTGGCCATCGCCAAGCAGCTGGGCATCGTCACCGATCGCAGCCAGGCCATCACCGGTGCCGACCTCGATCGCATGAGCGACGAGGAACTCGACGCGCACATCGAGGACTACGGCGTGTATGCCCGCGTCCAGCCCGAGCATAAGACACGCATCGTCGAGGCTTGGAAGTCGCGCGACCAGATCGTGGCCATGACGGGCGACGGCGTCAACGACGCCCCGTCCATCAAGCGCGCCGACATCGGCGTTGGCATGGGCATCACCGGTACCGATGTCACCAAGAACGTCGCCGACATGGTGCTTGCCGACGACAATTTCGCCACCATCATCGGTGCCTGCGAAGAGGGCCGTCGCATCTACGACAACATCCGCAAGGTCATTCAGTTCCTGCTTTCGGCCAACCTTGCCGAGGTCTTCTCGGTATTCATCGCCACGCTCATCGGCTTTACCATCTTCCAGCCGGTGCAGCTGCTGTGGGTGAACCTGGTCACCGATTGCTTCCCCGCGCTCGCGCTGGGCATGGAGGACGCCGAGGGCGACATCATGAAGCGCAAGCCGCGCAACGCCAAGGACGGTGTCTTTGCCGGACATATGGGTCTGGACTGCGTGGTCCAGGGCCTAATCATCACCGTGCTGGTGCTGGCGAGCTTCTTTGTGGGCGTGTACTTTGACATGGGCTACATCCACATCGCCGATATGATCGCCGGCAA
>CABUSE010000188.1 GCA_902494135.1 uncultured Collinsella sp.
ACCCAGAGCTGGGCGAGCAAATATCGCGCAAGCCTGATTCGCGAGCGCGTCATCGAGGCTGCCGGATACGGCCTCGTCCGATTTACCGTGCCCATGCTGGGCGCGTACATTCGCGATCGAGTTTTATGGCATGAGTAGGGTGATAAAGGTGACGGAACAGAAGATGAGCCCGCAGGCTATCGAGGTGCGTGGCGCGCGTGTCCATAACCTTAAGGACATCGATATTGATATCCCGCTGGGAAAGCTCGTGGGTATTGCCGGCGTGTCGGGTTCGGGCAAGAGTTCGCTGGCACTGGGGGTTCTTTATGCCGAGGGCTCGCGTCGCTACTTGGAAGCACTTAGCACCTATACTCGACGTCGCCTGACGCAGGCCGAACACGCCCAGGTGGACGAGGTGCTGCACGTGCCGGCAGCGCTCGCGCTACACCAGCGTCCGAGCGTGCCGGGCGTGCGCTCTACCTTTGGCACCATGACCGAGCTCAACAACAGCCTGCGCCTACTCTTTAGCCGTTGCGCCCGTCACGTGTGCCCGCACTGCGGGGCGCGCGTGGAGCCGAGCCTTAACGTGGCCGCAGGCCTGTCGCTCACGTGTCCGACATGCGGCCGCGAGTTCTACGCGCCGAGTGCTGAGGATTTGGCTTTCAATAGCGGCGGTGCATGCACCACCTGTGGCGGTACCGGTGTCATGCGCGAGGTGGACGAGGCGAGCCTGGTGCCCGACGAGTCGAAGACCATCAACGAGGGTGCGGTGCTTCCCTGGGGCACGCTCATGTGGGACCTGATGAAGCAGGTGGCCGGCGAGATGGGCGTGCGCACCGATGTGCCGTTTAGCCAGCTCACGCCCGCCGAGCGCGATATCGTGTTCCATGGCCCGGCGGTTAAGAAGCACATTCTCTACGTTCCCAAAAACGGCGAGGGCGCCACGCCGCTCGACTTCACCTATTACAACGCCGTCTATACGGTCGAGAATGCGCTCGCCAAGGTTAAGGACGATAAGGGACTTAAACGCGTGGCTCGCTTTTTGCGCGAGGGCCCGTGCCGTGACTGTGGCGGCACGCGTCTCTCCGAGGCTGCGCGCCAGCCCCAGGTACGCGGTATCAATTTGGCGCAGGCCGCGGCCATGACGCTTGGTGATGCGATTGAGTGGGTGCGCGGGGTGCCAGCATCCTTGCCGGCCGAGATGCAGCCCATGGCGACGGATATCTGCGATTCATTTTTGAGCACGGCCCGTCGCCTAGTCGATCTGGGCCTCGATTATCTTTCGCTCGATCGCGCCGGTGCCACGCTCTCCACGGGTGAGCGCCAGCGTGTGCAGCTCGCCCGCGTGGTGCGCAACCGATCGACGGGCGTGCTTTATGTGCTGGATGAGCCCTCGATTGGCTTACATCCGGCAAATGTCGACGGCCTGGTAGGCGTGATGCGCGATCTGGTGGATGACGGCAACACCGTGGTTGTTGTCGACCACGATACACGTGTGCTGGCGGAAGCCGACTATCTGGTCGAGATGGGCCCCGTTGCCGGAGCAGGCGGCGGTAATGTGATCGCTGCCGGTACGGTGGATGAGGTCGAACAATCGCAAGGCAGCCGCATCGCGCCGTTTTTACGCGCAGACCCCAAGCGCTTGCGGCCGCAGGTGACTGACGACGAAATGTTCGACCAGGGTCACATCCGCATGGCGACCGATACCATTCATACCGTAAAGCCGCTCGAAGTCGATATCCCGCGCGGCCGTCTCGTCGCGGTGACGGGCGTTTCGGGTTCGGGCAAGACGACGTTGGTACTCGAGACGCTCATCCCGGCGCTTAAGGCGCAGGCAGCTGGCGAGCGCTTGCCACGCCACGTGCGCTGGATCGATGCCGAGGGCATTGCACGTGCCAACCTGATTGACGCTACGCCTATCGGCGCCAACGTGCGCTCGACGGTGGCAACTTATGCCGACATCCATGATGAGCTGCGTCGCGCCTTCGCCCGTACGCCCGAGGCCAAGGCAGCCGGCTACAAGGCGGGTGCCTTTAGCTACAACACTGGTGCCTTGCGCTGCCCTACGTGCGATGGCACGGGCTCGATATCGCTCGACGTGCAGTTTTTGCCCGATGTCGAGATCGTCTGCCCGGCATGTCGCGGCTCACGTTATGCAGACGCGGCTTCGCATATCCATCGCGAGGGCAAGGACGGGAGTCTGCTTACGTTGCCGCAGCTCATGGACATGAGTGTGGACGAGGCCCTCGACGCCACAGTGGGACTCAAAAAGGTGCAGGCGCGCTTGCAGACCTTGCACGACCTGGGCTTGGGCTATCTCACGCTCGGTGAGCCCACGCCGGCGCTTTCGGGCGGCGAGGCGCAGCGTCTTAAGCTCGCGAGCGAGATGGGCCGCGTGCAGGACGATGCCGTATTCGTGTTCGACGAGCCCACGATTGGCCTGCATCCGCTCGATGTTCAGGTGTTGCTGAG
>CABUSE010000189.1 GCA_902494135.1 uncultured Collinsella sp.
CCTCGGCATAGCCCTTTGCCTGGGCGTCGGCGAGCACGTCAGCGTAATCGGCGCCCTCGGCGTCCATGCGCGACAGGATGTAGTTGGTGGTGCCGTTAAGGATACCGGCGATGGTCAGGATCTTGTTGCCCACCAGGTCGTGCTCGAGCGTGCTGACAATGGGGATGCCACCGCCGCAGCTGGCCTCGCACTTAATCTGCACGCCGCACGCGCGCGCCTTCTCGGCGAGCGTCTCGACATGACGGCCCAGCAGGGCCTTGTTGGCAGAGACGACGTGCTTGCCGTTCTCGAAGGCGGTGGTGAATATCTCGGTTGCGGGATGCTCGCCGCCGATCAGCTCGACGACGATGTCGACGGCGGGGTCTGTGACGACGTCGTGCCAGTCACTCGTAAAGGCCTCGCGCTCAATGCCTGCCGCCTCGGCCTGCTCCCAAGCAAGCGCGCAGGCGCGGGTCAGCTTAAGGTCGATGCCGTAGGCTGCCAGGTACTCATCGTGGTGGCTCTTGATCAGACGGGCCACGCCGCCGCCGACGGTTCCCAGACCGATCAGACCGACGTTCACGGTGCGCAGGGGTTCGCTCATAGATAGCTCCTTCGTGCATCTTATGGATGGATTAACCACTTAAAGGTTGAGTGCATTCTAGCGTGAACAGAGGGCGCGTGCTCGCCAGGCAACAGGAGTCGCACAAAACGGCACCCCCGAAACGCTGCGGAAACATTGGAAACATGCTCGCTACAAACGGAACTCCGTAACAAACTGTCAACGCTGGCGCCATAAGGTTTGCCCCGTACCGCAAGACGGCCGCACTACGGCCAGCGAAAAGGGGGACACCATGTTCAACATCAACAGCACGCTCAGCCGTAGGAACTTTCTCGCCGGCGCCGCGGCGCTCGGCAGTACCGTCGCACTCGCTGGTTGCTCGTCGGGCGGCTCGGACGGCGGCTCCGCCGATGACGGCAAGACCTTCAAGATCGGTGTCATCGGCCCTCTGACCGGCGCCGCGGCAACCTATGGCGTTTCGGCCGAGAAGGGTGCCAAGCTCGCCGCCAAGGATTTTTCGACCAAGGACCTCAAACTCTCGCTTAAGTCTGAGGATGACGTCGCTGACGGCGAGAAGGCCATCAACGCCTTCAATACCTTGTGCGACTGGGGCATGCAGGCGCTCGTCGGCCCCGTCACCACCGGTGCCGCCGTCGCCGTCTCGGGCGAGATCGCCGACGATATGCTCATGGTCACGCCTTCGGCCTCGTCGCTCGACGTTACCAAGGACAAGACCACGGTTTTCCAGGTTTGCTTCACCGATCCCACCATGGGCGCCAGCGCCGCGAAGTTCTTGGCCGAGAAGTACGCGGATGCCAAGATCGCCCTGTTCTACAACTCTGGCGATACGTATAGCTCGGGCGTTGCCGACGCTTTTGCCGAGCAGGCCAAGGCGTCCAAGCTCGACATCGTCGATACCGAGACCTTTAAGGACGACTCTTCCACGAGCTTTACCAACCAGCTCACCAAGGCCAAGGAGGCCGGCGCCACGCTCATCTTTGCGCCGATCTACTACACGCCGGCGTCCGTTTTGCTCAAGAACGCCAAGGACATGGGCTACGACATGACCCTCATGGGTACCGACGGCATGGACGGCCTGCTCTCTGTGGAAGGCTTCGATACCTCTCTTGCCGAGGGCGTACTGCTCATGACCCCGTTTTCGGCTGACGATGAGAAGAATGCCGACTTCGTCAAGGCCTATAAGGATGCCTACGACGAGACGCCCAACCAGTTTGCCGCCGACGCTTACGATTGCGTCCACGCCATCGCCGAGGCTATCGATAGGGCGGGGATTGACATTTCGGCCGACGGTGCCGACATTGCCGGCGACCTTGCCAAGGTCATGCGCAAGATCAAGATCGAGGGCCTGACGGGCGAGCTGACGTGGAATGACGAGGGCCAGGTCGAAAAGCCCGCCACAGCCTATGTGATCCAGGACGGCAAGTACATCGCCGCCTAAGTGCGCATAAAGCGCGACCAGTGAGGCCGTTTTATTCAGGGCAGGGACGCCTGTAACAGAACGGAAACATTACTTTCACACAATAAAGTGGCATTACTGCATAAAGTAATAGAAATACGCGGAATTATGGATAAATGAACAAATCCAAAGAAAAGTTGAAATAATCGCCACTTTCCTTAACTAAAGCGTCTAGTATTTTGCGAACGCCGAACACGGCGAAGGATGGCCTGTCGGGTAACCGAAACCCGACGAGATTTGAGAGGAGAGCCGCATGTCGAGCCTCACCGGTAAGTCATTGAACCCTGTTATGAA
>CABUSE010000190.1 GCA_902494135.1 uncultured Collinsella sp.
AAGTCGGGCGTGCCCACGCTCATGTTGTAAATGGTCTTGCCCTGAGCCTTCAGCGCGAGAAGTTTGTTGTTGAGCGAGGCGAAGACCTCCGCGCCAAAGCGGTCGAGACGCTGCGATGCCTGCATGGTGCCACCTTTCGATATAAAAAACGCGGCGCTCCGACAAGAGCGCCGCGCGATACGGGCCATCAGATTGCAAAAGTGTAACGCTTACAACCCCCGTATTGGTTCAATTTAGCCAACCTTAGTCAACTGGATTGAGCGCGTCGATCTGCGCAAGCCACAGACGCGAGCTAGCGTCACTCGGCATACGCCAATCGCCGCGCGGGCTGAGCGTCACCGAGCCCACCTTGGGACCATCGGGCAGACAGCTGCGCTTAAACTGCTGGGCAAAGAAGCGACGGTAGAACGTACGTAGCCACGTGTGGACGGTCTTGGCGTCGTAGACGCCCTCGAAGCTCTTGAGAGCCATGCGGTAGATCTTGCCCGGCTCAAAGCCAAAACGCAGCAGGTAGTAGAGGAAGTAGTCGTGCAACTCGTACGGGCCCACCAAATCCTCGGTCTTCTGCGCAATCTCGCCGTCGCCCGTGGGCGGCAGAAGCTCGGGGGACACCGGCGTATCGAGGATATCGAGCAAGACCTCGGCAATGCGCCCGCCAAAGACATCGGCGGCATAGCGTACCAGATGGCGCACAAGCGTCTTGGGCACGCTCGCGTTGACGGCGTACATGCTCATGTGGTCGCCGTTATAGGTAGCCCAGCCGAGCGCCAGCTCCGACAGGTCGCCCGTGCCAATGACAAAACCGCCAGCCTGGTTGGCCAAATCCATCAGAATCTGCGTACGCTCGCGCGCCTGGCTGTTCTCGTAGGTCACGTCCTGCACGGTCGGATCATGCTCGATATCCTTAAAGTGCTGCTCCACGGCAGCATGGATCGAGACCTCGCGAAAGCTCACGCCTAGGTCGCGAGCGAGCGACTCGGCATTGGACTTGGTGCGGTGCGTCGTGCCAAAGCCGGGCATGGACACGGCCGTGATACCGGTGCGCGGCAGGCCCAAGGCGTCGAACGCACGCACGGTCACGAGGAGCGCCAGCGTGGAATCGAGGCCGCCCGAAAGGCCGATGACGGCCGCCTTGGTGCCCGTATGGGCAAGGCGGGTCTTGAGGCCGGCGGTCTGCAGGTCGAGGATCGTCTCGCAACGCTCAGCCAGATCACCGTGGTCGGCCGGCACAAAGGGAGCGCGGGGGAAGACTCGGTCGATGTCGAGCGCATCGCGCAGGACAGGTTCTTCGGCCAGTACGCCCTCAAACGAAAACTCAACGGTCGCGGATTCCGGCGCATTGTCGGTGCGCGTCCACGTCGTCGAGCGACGGCGCTCGGCAACCAGGCGGTCAAGGTCAACGTCGGCGATGGCCATATCGCAGGTAAGCAGTTTGGTCGCGGCGAGCTTGGAGCCGTTTTCGTAGACGAGGTTCTCACCCGCAAAGACCATGTCGGTCGTGGACTCGCCCTCGCTCGCGTCCGCGTAGGCATAGGCGCAGTACAGGCGCGCGCTCTGATTGGAGATAAGGCTGCGGCGGTAATCTGCCTTACCGATAATCTCGTCCGAGGCCGACGGGTTGAGAATCACCGTCGCACCGGCAAGCGCCATCTCGGTCGAAGGGGGCGCCGGCACCCACAGGTCCTCGCAGACTTCAACGCCCAGCACCATATCCTCGGCACCCTCATCACAGCAGCGGTAGACAAGCCCCGAACCCAGCGGAACCGGACCCTGACCGGCAAATTCAACCCACACGGGATCCGCAGGCGACGGAGCAAACCAGCGACGCTCATAGAACTCGCCATAGTTGGGCAGATACTTCTTGGCCGTGAGGCCCAAAAGCTCGCCCGCGCAGCACACGGCGGCACAGTTGTAGATATTCTCGGCAACCGCAACGGGAAGACCGATGGTAAAGACGATCGGCAGCTCACGGGTTTCATCGAGGATATGCACCAGAGCAGCCTCGCAGGTATGCAGCAGTGTGCGATTATGGAACAGATCGGCCGCGGTATAGCCAGTCAGATTAAGCTCGGGCAACACCAACGCGCGAACGCCACGCCCGGCAGCATCGCGAACAGCCACCAGCGCAACCTCGGCATTGCCCTCGACATCGGCCACGCGAATCTGCGGCGACGCCGCCGCCACACGCAAAAAGCCATCAGACTGAGAAAGGTGAAGATTCATAAGAATGCTCCCGTGCGTAGACGCCATTCACAACAATTAGCAAGCCCTATTGTAGTTCAAC
>CABUSE010000191.1 GCA_902494135.1 uncultured Collinsella sp.
ATGCTCACCGGTGGCGAGATGATCGACTCTGTCACCGAGCAGGACGCCGTCTGGGCGCCCGTCCCCGAGAAGTTCGAGGCCGGCACGCAGGACGCCGCCGGCATCTTCGCCACGGGCGCCGCCCTTGATTACCTGGTCAACACGGTGGGTTACGAGAATATCCAGGCCCGCGAGCAGGCACTCGTCCACTATCTGATGGGCGAACTCATGCAGCTCGACTTTGTCCAGATCATCGGCTCCATCTATTGGGACAACCACCACGGCGTTGTGAGCTTTAACGTCAAGGGCATCCATCCGCACGACGTCGCGAGCATCATGGACATGGACGGCGTCTGCATCCGCGCCGGCCACCACTGCGCGCAGCCGCTGCTCACCTGGCTGGGCGTCGAGAACCTTGCCTGCTGCCGCGCCAGCGTGGCCTTCTACAACGACAAGGCCGACATTGACAAGTTCATCGCCGGCCTGCATCACGTTTGGAGCACGTTCAATGGGTAATCTGTACACCTCCACCACATTTATGGAGCACAACTCGCACCCCGACTACAAGTACGAGATGGATGCTCCCACGCACGAGCACGACGGCATCAACCCCAGCTGCGGAGACGAGCTCACTCTGCAGCTGCGTGTCGAGAACAACGTGATCGAGGAGGCCTCCTTTACCGGCCACGGCTGCGCCATCAGCCAGGCCAGTGCCGACATCATGGCCGATCTCATCACCGGCGAGACCGTCGAGGAAGCTCGCCGCCTGGCAGAGCTCTTCCTCGCCATGATCCGCGGCGAGAAGCTCTCCGAGGAGGACCTGGAAGACCTGGACGAAGCCGCCCAGCTCCAGGACATCTCGCACATGCCCGCCCGCGTCAAATGCGCCGAGCTCGCCTGGCGCACCCTCGACGGCATGCTCGAGGGGCGAAATAATCAGTAGTACTTGTCCCAAATCTTAAGATTTTTGTTGGCCGAATCGCTTGACAAGAGTGGTTCGGCCATTTTCTATTCCGAGAGCTCAGTCTGTGCCTTCACCCGCGCATAAGCGCGCACGATACGAGAGACGGTACTTTTGCCAATCCCGGTATACCGCTCAATCTGGCGCACCGTAAAGCCGGCATTGTTCAATCCAACAATAACAGTATCGCGCTGCGCCGGCGGTGCAGTTTTAACCCCGTTGAGCGGAACCCCGAGACTCTTCGCCAACTTGCCGGCAAAGGCATGGCGTTCCCACTCCGTCTCTTTCATATCGCACAGCGCTGGTTCACTGCCGTCGGGCGTCGAAAGCGAATAGGCAATAAAGCCCTCGGCAGAACCAAAGAGCTCAAGCACGCAAGAAGGATCGGAAAATCCCCTCGCGACATCAGCCGCGTCACCGTCGTAAGCGCATAAATACTCCGCAAAGCTACTCCAGGGATAACGCTCGATTAGGCCAACGCCCGCCTCCTGCGGATCGGCGTGAACGGAGCGAATAGCCTCCATCACCTGCCAGTCGGTATCGAGCGAGCGCCGGTCAAAACGGTTCTGGAACAGATGCCCTGTGCGCCCCGTGCGTTTATTGAACCGCCGCGCGTACGTCAAAAGCAGCCGGTGCATCGCCGCGCTCATCGCGTCCTCGTAATCTGCAAGCACCAGACGCACGTGATTGCCCATAAGGCACCAGGCGATAACCGTCACGCCCGCCTTGCGGCAGCACTCACGCATCAGCTCCAAGAACTCCCACCGGTCTTCATCGCCCTCAAAGATGAGCTGCTTGCCCGTACCGCGGGCACAGACATGGTAAAAGCCGGTAACCGTTCTCCAAACGCGCTGCATGGCGCTCCCTTCGCCGGGATCTGCTTGCCATCCAATACAGCACGATTGAAGCGTGCCATCAAAACATTCACGCAAAACAATTCGCTCGCGCGGCCAAAGGCAGTAAACAGGCGGCGAACGGCACCGTTGCAACAGGTCAACCCCTGCAACGCTTACAAAAGCTGACCAAAAGCTTGCCCAAGACGGACCCCCTCTACGGAAGTGCACGACCACAGAATATAGAGTTAAACCGTTTCAATTGAAAGTTCCGCGCATCTCGCTACGAAAACTGAGCCGTTCGCCGAATATTCCGTGCATTTCGCGGTATTATAGGGGCTGCATGTCATGTCCCTTTCGAAGGGTCGCCCGGCAATCGCCAGCCACGGCCCCCAGACGGGACGCCAACACGATAGAGAGGAGAGGCATGCAGTACTCACAGGAAGTGGAGAACATGTGCCCCGTTGCCAAGGGTGCATACCACGGCCCCGCACCCATCCCCGAGGAG
>CABUSE010000192.1 GCA_902494135.1 uncultured Collinsella sp.
GGTTTTTTGACCCCGCTCTATAACAAGCGTACCGATGAGTACGGCGGCTCGCTCGACGCCCGCATGCGCTTCTTGCTCGAGGTCATCGCCGAGATTCGCGAGCGCTGCGGCAAGGACTTTATCATCGACGTCCGTATCTCGGGCGACGAGTACACCGATGGCGGCCTGACCCTCAACGACATGATCTACGTCTCGCGTCGCCTGGAGAAGGCCGGCGTCGACATGATTCATGTGTCGGGTGGTACCACCATCAAGCGCGGCTCCGCAATTCCCGCCGCCGGTACTCAGCAGGCCTCGCACGCCGCCTGCTCGCGCGAGATCAAGAAGCACGTCAACATTCCCGTCGCCACCGTCGGACGTATCAACGAGGCCTGGATCGCCGAGGAGCTGATCGAGGACGGCGCTGCCGACATCTGCATGATGGGCCGCGCCAATCTGTGCGATGCCGAGTTCTGCAATAAGGCCGCTGCCGGTAACGCCGACGACATCCGTCCCTGCATCGGCTGCCTGCGCTGCCTGAACGGCATTATGTTTGGCAAGCGCATCTCCTGCACCGTCAATCCCGATGTTGAGCGCGACGAGGCCGGCTACGAGCCTGCCGTCGAGGCTAAGAACGTGCTGGTTGTGGGCGCTGGTCCTGCGGGCATGGAGGCAGCCTACATTGCTGCCAAGCGCGGCCACAACGTAGTGCTCGTGGATAAGCAGGACGAGTCGGGTGGCGAGATGCGCATCGCGGCCGTTCCGCCGGCAAAGCAGGAACTCACCCGCGTGATCAAGTATCAGTACCGTCGCCTGGCCGAGGTCGGCGTGAAGTGCGTATTTGGCACCGAGCTTACTGCCGAGGACATTCAGCGTGACTACGCCGGCTACGAGGTCGTCCTGGCCTATGGCGCCGAGCCCATCGCCCCGGCCTTCATGCAGGGATTTAAGCAGGTCATGACGGCTGACGACCTGTTGGGCGGCAAGGCTTTCCCGGGCAAGAAGATTGTCATCGTGGGCGGCGGCACCGTCGGTTGCGAGACGGCCGACTACCTGGCCCCGTTGGTCAACGATCTGTCGCCGGCCAATCGCGACGTCACCGTCATCGAGATGACCAAGACGCTCGCCGCCAACGAGGGCGGCGCCGGTCGCGCGGTGCTCATCACGCGCATGCTCTCCAAGGGCGTTCACGTGCTGACCGAGGCCAAGGTGACCGAGATTACCGAGGATGCCATCAGCTACGAGAAGGATGGCGAGATTCACACCATCGCCGATGCCGATACGCTGGTACTTGCCATGGGCTATCGTCCCAATACCAAGTTGGCCGACGACCTTGCTGCTGCCGGCGTTGCCACCCACGTGTTGGGCGATGCCAACAAGTGCGGCAACATCCGCGACGCCATCGGCGACGGCTACAAGATTGCCTGCGAGCTCTAGTTAATCCCTTGGTGCATGGGGCCTGTCCCCGCGGCGTCAGTCGGTAGATAGCAAAAAGCGGCGGTCGTCCCGTACGTGGGACGACCGCCGCTTGCGTTAGCTGCAATGAGTCGTGCGATTAGAGGCCCAGGATCTCCTTGACCTTGGCGATGATGGCCTCGTCGGTTGCGTTGGCAAAGAAGTACTCCTGGAAGTGTTCGCCGGCAAGTGCGCCCTTCACCAGGTCCTGATCGATCTCGCCCAGAACGTCGACGAGCGGACGCATAGTCACAGCGCGGACGCCGTCGAGGATCTTCTTGTTGCGCTGCTCGGGCTCAACACGCTCGGCAGGATAGCCGTTGCCCGAACCAAAGCCAAAGAGCTTCTCAAAGGTGTACTCGAGGTTGAGCTCCTGGCCCCAGCCGTTCTTGAGGGCGAAGGGCATGGCGACAGCGTTACCGTCGTTGACCTGGGCAAAGGTGTAGGCATCGAGCGGGTCGGCAACATGGCCGCACAGCACGCCGGGGAAGGAGTTGCAGGCGAGCATGGCGCCCTCGCCGGTGCCACAGCCGGTCACGACGTAGTCGGCAGCGCCGGAGTTGAGCAGCACGGCGGCCAGGATGCCGTTCTGCACATAGGTGAGGGGCTTGGAGTCGGCGTCGGCATACATGCCATAGTTAAAGACGGTGTGGCCCATGGGCTCGACAACCTTCTTAAGGGCAGCCTCGATCATAGGGTTCTTGGAGTTCTGAGAGTTTTCGTTGATCAGAGCGATCTTCATTGCGAATTACCTTTCTATTTCTAACTTGCGGTGAAATACGGACTGTTTTGCCTGATAGAAGCCAAAACCAATCCTTATCTCACCGCAACTCAAATGAAA
>CABUSE010000193.1 GCA_902494135.1 uncultured Collinsella sp.
GCTGCCACCCACAGGGGGAACTCATAGGCCGCGATATTGGTCTTGCCGTCGACAGGGTCCTCGGCATACTCGGCATAACCCGGGAAATTGAGACCCGCCACGGCGAGGCCCGCATCGTTGCCGCAATCGAAGAACATAGGGTAGTTCTTGTAATCGATGCACATACCGATCACCGCGTGCGCCGCTGTCGCGTCGTCGATAAACGAATACGGAATGTGAAACCCGCGCGGCATCACGCGAACCTGTTGGCCGTAGTCAAAGCTCCAGTCGAGATTGCGGCCCAGATACATGTGGCCAGAATTATCGGTAAATCGAATACTCGTACACATAGCGCCTCCTAGCTTTACGTTCTTGCTAATTTCATTGTCTCCAAACAAAAAGGCGCTAAACACAAAAGCCCGGACATGACAACAATGTCATGCCCGGGCTATTCAAGCAGGATAAACTCAACCAAGTTAACCCCGCAGGTCGTCTAAGGGGTCAAAGTGCCGCAGATTGCCACGAAAGAGGAGCGAAGCGTGCTTAAGGTACGCGAGCGACGATTGAGCGGCAAGGTGCGGTGCTTTGGTCCCCTTAGACCAACTTTCCAAGACAGTGATCGATCATATGCTGGATCATCTGCGCCTCAAAGCCCGCGTAGTCGCGGCGGCACTCCTTCATCTTGCCGTCGACAATCTGATCAAAGGCAACCTTGCACTTGATATAGCGCGTGGACTTGGTGACCCCCTCGTGCGTCAGGCAGCTCTCCTCCATCTTGCTGGCGCCCAGGCCAAACACCAGACGGGGGTTGTAGAGCACGTGGGGCTCGCCGGCATCGTCCAGGTAGACGCAAACCTTCTTGGTAACGCCAATCTGGTTAGCGGCAAGGCAGCCGGCATCGTCGAGCGACTTGATGGTATCGATCAGATCCTGAGCAACCGACTCGTCCTCGACGGTCGCAACCTCGCAACGCTGGGACAGGATAGCCTCGTCGTGGCAAAGCTCTTTAATCATACGTTCCTCCATAGGGGTCGTTGTAACCGCTTAAGTATACGGTACCCACACATTTTCATGCGAAAAATACCGTCCGTCTGCTACAAAGCGCCGAACATCAACATGCGAGGAACAACAGCGTCGTAAAGGGGCTATAGTGGGAGCGTTCGTGTCGATCGGCCTAAACTCGGGGCCGAACAAGGAAAGGGTATGCATGGACGAACTTTTTCACGTCAGTGAGCGCAAGTCCACAATCGGGACCGAACTTCGCGCTGGACTGACAACATTCCTGGCGATGGCCTACATCATCGCCGTCAACCCCGCGGTGCTCTCGGGCGCTGGCATCGATGCGGGAGCGCTCGCCTGCGCCACCTGCCTGGGCGCCGGCATCATGACCATCTGCATGGGCATCTTCGCCAACCGCCCGCTCGCCTGCGCGTCGGGCTTAGGCGTCAACGCGATGATCGCTGGAATCACCACCACCGTCTGCGGCGGTGACTGGCACGTGGCCATGAGCGTCATCTTCCTTGAGGGCGTCGTCATCTTGCTGCTCGTGCTTTGTGGCCTGCGCGAGGCCATCATGGACGCCATCCCGGTTGTCCTGCGTCACGCCATCTCGGTGGGTCTGGGCCTGTTCATCGCCATGATTGGCCTGTGCGATGCCGGCATTATCACCGCTGGCGCCGGTACACTCGTCGGTCTGGGCGACATCACCTCCCCCACCTTCATCGTCGGCATCATCTCCATCCTGGTGACGGTCGCCCTCGCCTGCCGCAACGTCCCCGGCTCGCTGCTCATCGGCATCGTCGTCGCCGTCATCGCCGGTATCCCCCTAGGTGTGACCCAGGCTCCGACCGGCATCATCGCCCCGCTCGACTTCTCGAGCATCGGTGGCCCTATCGCCGACGCCGGCGGCATGCCCGCCATCGTCAAGGTCCTTACCGACCCCGCGCTCCTCGTCATCTCGTTCTCGCTGCTCATGAGTGACTTCTTCGACACCATGGGCACCGCGATGGCCGTGGCCAAGCAGGGCGAGTTCCTCACCGACGACGGCAACGTCGAGGATATCAAGGAGATCCTGATCGTCGACTCCGCCGCCGCTGCTGTGGGCGGTTTCATGGGTGTCTCCTCCATCACCACCTTCGTCGAGTCCACTTCCGGCGCCGCTGACGGTGGCCGCACGGGCCTCACCTCCGTCACCACCGGCGTGCTGTTCATTCTCGCCGCGTTCTTCTCCCCCATCGTCACCATCGTTTCCAGCGCCGCCACCTGCGGTGCTCTGGTCTA
>CABUSE010000194.1 GCA_902494135.1 uncultured Collinsella sp.
CCAAGGATTCCAAGGTCAAGATCTTCGTCATCCCCACGGACGAGGAGTTCATGATCGCTTCCGACGTCGAGCGCATCGTCAACGGCAAGTAATTGCAAGAGGGGAGGGGCTGGACGACCGAGCGCCGTTCGGCCCCTCTTTTGCGCTCGTTGGGCGATATGCTGATAGCTATTTATCAAGATATGATAACTTCTTATTAAAATGCGGCCGCCTTAAGGGGTCTGCGTCGACCGTATTGCACTGCAAAGGAGTCTCATGAACGTACTTGTTGTCAACGCCGGCAGCTCAAGCCTTAAATATCAGCTTTTGGATACCGATACCCGCGAGGTTTTCGCCAAGGGCAACTGCGAACGTATCGGTTCGGACATGGGCATCTTTGGCCACTCCGAGAACGGTGGCGCCAAGCAGACCGAGGAGGTCCCTTTCCCCGATCATCGCTCTGCTATCGCTCGTGTGCTCGAGGAGCTCGAGAAGACCGACTTTACGATTGATGGCATTGGTCATCGTATCGTTCAGGGCGGCTGGCACTTCGATGATTCCGCAGTTGTCGACGACGAGGTTATGGCCAAGATTCTCGAGGTGGCCCCGCTCGCCCCACTGCACAACTACGGCGAGGCCGCGGCGATTGAGTATTGCCGTGAGAAGTATCCGGAGCTGCCCAACGTGGCGGTCTTCGACACCTCGTTCCACATGACCATGCCCGAGGTCGCCTATACCTACGCGCTGCCCAAGGACGTGTGCGACAAGTACCACGTGCGCAAGTACGGCGCCCACGGCACGAGCCACCGCTATGAGTGGATGATGGCCAAGGAGATCCTGGGTTCGCGCTGCCACCGTCTGCTTTCGTGCCATTTGGGTAACGGTGCTTCGCTCGCTGCTATCGAGGACGGCGTGTGCCGCGACACCACGATGGGCCTCACGCCGCTCGACGGTTTGATGATGGGTACCCGTTGCGGTTCCATCGACCCGGCTACCGTGTGTTACCTGCAGCGCGAGGGCGGCTACAGCTACCAGGAAGTCGACGACATGATGAACAAGCAGTCCGGCCTGCTTGCCATCTCGGGTATCTCCAACGATGCCCGTGACATCCGTACACGCGCCTCCGAGGGTGACGAGCGCTGCCTGCTCGCCTTCGATATGTTCGCATACAAGGCCATGCAGCAGGCCGGTTCCATGATCGCTTCCATGGCGGGCGTGGACACCATCACCTTTACCGCCGGCATCGGCGAGAACGATTGGTCGATCCGCAAGGCCTTCTGCGACTGCTTTGAGTGGCTGGGCGTACGCATCGACAACAACAAGAACCGCGAGGCCGTGGGCAACGGCCCGCAGGTCATCAGCGCTGCCGGTTCCGCCGTCACGGTCATGGTCATCCCCACCGACGAGGAATACATGATCGCCCACGACGTCGAGCGCCTGACCAAGAACAACTAACGCGCGTATTTGCAAGTAAACGAAAGGCCTCCAGAGCAACAGCTCCGGAGGCCTTTTTACTAGCAGGCGGAAATTTCAGTCCCAAAGTGATCATCATCAGCAATGCCTGTGCTCCCAGCAACGGCACCCGATCATTCAGATCCTCAGCTCCAGCTCGTAGCCAAGCCGCCGTCCACCCCAGATACCCTGATTGCTACGTGGCGGTAGAAGGCCGTACGGGCTAACCCCTGAAAACAATCCGCAGACCAGAAACGCCCCCGTTCGTAGCTCCGGAGGAGCAGAACGGGGGCGTTTCATTGGTCGAGGACGTTTTCAGGGGTTAGCCCGTACGGCCTTCGGGCGAGTGCGTGCGCTACTCAGCCATCTGAGCCTGGACGGCGGTGATGGCCACGACACCCACGATGTCATCGGCAGAGCAGCCGCGCGAAAGGTCGTTAACCGGCTTGGCGATGCCCTGCAGGATGGGGCCGTAGGCGTCGGCGCCAGCGAAGCGCTGGACCAGCTTGTAGCCGATGTTGCCTGCCTCGAGGTCGGGGAACACGAGCACGTTGGCCTTACCGGCGACGGAGGAGCCGGGAGCCTTGAGCTGGGCGACGGTGGGGACGATAGCGGCGTCGAGCTGCAGGTCGCCGTCGATGGCGAGCTCGGGAGCCTTCTCCTTGCAGAACTTCACGGCCTCCTGGACCTTCTTGGCGACGTCGCCGCCGGCGGAGCCCATGGTGGAGTAGGAGAGCATGGCCACGTGCGGCTC
>CABUSE010000195.1 GCA_902494135.1 uncultured Collinsella sp.
CGTCGCGCGAAGCGCACGACGGGGCAATTCATGATCGAGGACGTTTTCAGGGGAAGCCCCAAGGGGACCGGTGAGAGCAATGAGGCAGGGCGCTACAGGTATTCGATCTGGGCGCCTTCCGTGTCGCACGTCAGAATGTGCGTGTCGCACTTGGGGAACTGCTCACGCAGCTTGACCTGCAGGAACTTTGCCACGATGGTATCGTCGGTCACAGCCATGAGGGTCGAGCCCGAACCGCTGATCCAGATGGTCTTGGCACCGCCGTTAAGGCAGGTGTCGCGCACGGCGTTGTAGTCGGGGATGAGGCGGCGGCGATAGGGCTCCTGGATGCGGTCGTCGTTGGCGGCGGCAATCAGGTCAAGGTCGCCGGTCTCCAGACCGCGCGTCATGCCGGCGATGCGGCCCATCTGCCACACGGCGGTGGAGAGTGGAATCTCCTGCGGCACAACCTTGCGCGCCTCGCTCGTATGCACCTCGTAGGGTGGAATCACAGTAATAAAACGAAGCTTGTCGCTTACCTCGTAGCGCAGACACTGGGGGAGCGAATCGGTCGGCGTAAAGGAGCAGACGGCGCCGCCCAGGATAGCGGGGGCGACGTTATCGGGATGGCCCTCGACCTCGGTGGCGATGCGGACGAGCTCGGCGCGGTCGACGGTGTGGCCCGTCAGCGCGGCGGCCGCCATGATGCCGGCGACGACGCAGGTGGAGCTGGAACCCAGGCCGCGGGCGACGGGCACATCGGTCTGAATGTCGATGGCGACGGGGAAGGCCGGCTCGCCCCATGCGGCCAGTGCATCGACAAAGCTCACGTAGACCAGGTTGTTCTCGTTTTGGAATTCCTCGGGGCATCCGGTGATGGTGAGCTTATCGGAGCGCTCGAAGGTGAAGTGCGAGTAGAGGCTGACGGCCATGCCGAGGGTGTCGTAGCCAATGCCTAGGTTTGCGCTGGTGGCGGGGACGGTGATCTTGATCATTGTTGTTGGTCCTCCTGGGGGTCGGTTTCACGCTTGCTCCGCTGCTCGGACAGTCCTGCTCGCACGAAGGCCACATTTAGTGGCCTTCGGCTCGTGCGGAACTCGCGACGGAGCAAGCGTGAAACCGACCTACGCCGTCTCCTCACCGCGCTGGGGAGCCAAATTAAAAGAAAGTGCGCCGGCTTTCGCCGGCGCCTTATATGGGGTTTAGTTGGTTGCCATCTTTTTTGCAGCCTGCTCTACGTAGTTGGCCATGTCGGCAACGTCGCAGACGTCTTCGAAGCGGACGGGTTTGGACTCGAGTTCGGCGAGCTGTGCCGGGGCGACCGTGTTGGTTGCCTGCTCGAGCACGCGCATGGCCTCAAAGTCGTCTTCGGGAACGTTAAGCCCCAGGGCGTCGCAGCAGGCGCGTGGGAACTTGTAGGGGCTGGCGGTCGAAAGCAGCACGCGGGCCTTGGCGCCCTCGGCGGGAGCAACCTTTTCAAAGACGTGATAGCCGCAGGCGGTGTGCGGGTCGATCACGTAGCCGTTCGCATCCCAGCAGCTCTTGATGGCAGCACGGACCTCGTCCTCGCTGGCCCAGCCGCAGCCAAACACGCTCTGGATCTTGGCCAGCAGCTCGGCGGGCACCTCGTAACGACCAGTCTGGGCAAGCTGCTCCATAAGGCCGGCAACGAGCTCGCAGTCGCCGTCGGACAGGAAGTAGAGCATGCGCTCCAGGTTGGAGCTAATAAGGATGTCCATCGACGGCGAGATGGTCGTGAAGAACGGGCGGTTACGGTCGTAGACGCCGGTGGTCAGGAAGTCGGCCAGCACGTTGTTCTTGTCGCTCGCGACGATAAGCTTGGCGACGGGCAGACCCATGCGCTTGGCGTAGTAGCCGGCCAAGATATCGCCAAAGTTGCCGGTGGGCACACAGAACTCCACGGCGTCGCCGGCCTCGATGGCGCCGGCGCGCAGCAACTGCGCATAGGCGGCAAAGTAGTAGACGACCTGCGGTACCAGACGGCCGACATTGATGGAGTTGGCGCTCGAAAGCACCGTGCCAGCAGCCTCCAGGCGCTCGGCAAGCTCCTTATCGGCAAAGATGCGCTTGACGGCACTCTGGGCATCGTCGAAGTTGCCGCGGATGCCGCAGACGGCGACGTTATCGCCCTCC
>CABUSE010000196.1 GCA_902494135.1 uncultured Collinsella sp.
GGGTTGTTCTTATCCACAAAGTGCATCATCTGGCGACGCGGATACCCCGTGGAGTCGAAGGCGCCTGCCTTGATGAGCGATTCGATCACACGGCGGTTGGCCTGGCTCGAGTCCACGCGCTCGACAAAGTCGTGCAGCGTCTTAAACGGACCGCCCGCCTCGCGCTCGGCGATAATCGCCTGCGCCACGCCGGTGCCCACGCCGCGGATGCCGGCCAGACCAAAGCGCACGCCCTCCTTGGTAGCCGTGAACTCAGTACCGGACTCGTTGACATCTGGCGACAGCACGGGGATGCCGTCGTGACGGCACGCCGAGACGTAGTGAACGATCTTGTCGGTCTTGCCCGTATAGGACGTCAGAACGGCCGCCATGTACTCGTGCGGATAGTGCGCCTTGAGCCACGCCGTCTGCATAACCAGGATGGCGTAGCCGGCGGAGTGCGACTTGTTAAAGGCGTAGGACGCGAACTCAAGAACATCGTCCCAAATCTTCTGGGCGACCTCGCGCGTGTAGTTGTTCTTGATAGCGCCGTTCATCCAGTGGTCGTAGGTGGTCTCGTCCGAGCCATCCTCCCAGTGGAGCACCGTCGACGTGAGCAGCTTGATCTTTTTCTTAGCCACGGGCTTACGGATACGCGAGTCCGATTCGCCCTTGGAGAAGCCGCACATCTCGACGGAGATGAGCATAACCTGCTCCTGGTAGACCATGGTGCCGTAGGTTTCGCCCAGGATGTCGTCCAGACGGTCGTCGTAGGAGACAGCCGGTTCCTTGCCGTTCATACGGTTGATATAGGACGAAACCATGCCGGCGCCCAGCGGTCCCGGGCGGTACAGAGCGATCAATGCCACGACGTGCTTGTACTCGGTGGGCTTCATGTTCTTGATCGTGGCCGTCATGCCGGCGGACTCGACCTGGAAGACGCCGGCGGTGTGGCCGGAGCCCATGAGCTTAAAGATCTCGGGGTCGTCAAAGGGAATCTCTTCCTCTTTGATGTCGATGCCGAAGTTCTTTTTGATGTTGGCCTTGGCCTTGGAGATAACCGTCAGCGTACGCAGACCCAGGAAGTCCATCTTGAGCAGGCCCATGTCGGCAACGGTATGGCCCTCGTACTGGGTAATCTCGACGCCGCCCTTGGTATCGAGCTTGGTGGGCACGTGCTCGTTGACGGGGTCGCGGCAAATCAGAACGGCGCACGCGTGCACGCCCTCGCCACGGGTGAGGCCCTCGATCGAGAGTGCCGTGTCGATGATGCGGCGGGCGTCGTCGTCCTTTTTATAGGCCTCGGCAAAGTCGGGGTTAAACAGATCCTCTTTGCCGGGTTGCTTTTCGAGCACCTGCTTGAGCTTGACCTTGGGGTCGCTCGAGACCATCTTGGACAGGCGCTGGCCCATGTAGACCGGGTAGTCCAGGACGCGCGCGGCGTCGTTGATGGCCTGCTTGGCCTTAATGGTCGAGTAGGTGATGACGTGGGTAACCTTCTCGGGGCCGTAGAGCTGGCGAACGTGCTCCACGACCTCGAGGCGCCGCTCATCGTCGAAGTCCATATCGATATCGGGCATCTCGGTACGCTGCGGGGACAGGAACCTCTCGAACATCAGGCCGTTCTCGAGCGGGTCGAACGCGGTGATGTTCATGGCGTAGGCGACGATAGCGCCGGCGGCCGAGCCACGGCCGGGGCCGACGCCGATGCCGTTGTCCTTGGCCCATTGCACGTACTCGGCAACGATCAAAAAGTAGGCGGCAAAGCCCTTGTCGCAGATGACCTTGTATTCGTACTCAAAGCGCTCTTTGATGTTGACGCCGCCGATCTCGCGCGTGGCCCAGTCGTCACCGTAGTGCTGGCGCAGGCCCTTCTCGCACTCGCGGCGGAACTGGCTCTCGTGCGTCTCGCCGGGATCGAGCAACGGGAAGCGCGGCAGGATGATGGAGTCCCAGTCCAGCTCAACGTAGCACTTGTCGGCGATCTCGAGCGTGTTGTCGCAGGCCTCGGGGCAATACGGGAACATCGCCCGCATCTCCTCCTCGGTCTTCATGTAAAACTCCGAGCCGGTCATGCGCATGCGGTTAGGGTCGTCGACCTTGGCGTTCATGCCAATGCACATGATGACGTCCTGCAC
>CABUSE010000197.1 GCA_902494135.1 uncultured Collinsella sp.
AAGTCCGAAGATCCCGCTGCCGAGGTTGCGCTGCTGCAGAAGCTGGGCAACGAGGCCGCACAGGAGGCATAAACCCTTATGACCGCAGGTCAAAACCGCATACCCGTGAATCTTGACTACGCCGCCTCGACGCCTATGCGCGCCGAGGCGCTCCTTGCGCAGCGCGAGTACGACGACAGCGAGCTTGCCGGCGTCAACCCCAACTCGCTGCACTCGCTTGGCCGCAAGGCCGCCGCACGCCTGGAAGTCGCCCGTCGCGAGATCGCCCGTAGCTTTGGCGCACGCGTTCGCCCGTCCGAGATCATCCTTACCAACGGCGGCACCGAAGCCAACCAGCTGGCGCTGCTCGGTCTTGCCGAGGGCGCTCGTCAGCGCGATCGCATGCGTAACCGCGTGATCGTATCTGCCATCGAGCACGATTCGATTCTGGACAACCTCCCGCTGCTGCGTGCCGCCGGCTTTACCGTCGACCTGGTGCAGCCCTGCCGCGCGGGCTACATTGAGCCTGCCGCGCTTGTCGAGCTGCTAGGCGACGACGTGGCGCTCGTGAGCATCATGGTTGCCAACAACGAGACCGGCGTGGTGCAGCCCATCCGCGAGCTTGCCGCGGCCGCGCATACCGTGGGCGCCCTGTTCCACACCGATGCCATCCAGGGGTATCTGCACATTCCGCTCGATGCCGCCGAGCTGGGCGTCGATGCCATGTCCGTCGCCGCCCATAAAATTGGCGGTCCTGTGGCATCCGGCGCGCTTTACGTTAAGACCCGCACGCCACTGCGCCCCCGCATTTTTGGCGGCGGACAGGAAGCCGGACGTCGCGCGGGCACGCAGGACCTGCGTACACAGCTGGCTTTTGCCGCCGCCGCCCGCACGCTGGCGCCCCATGTGGCCCAGGAGCGCACAACGCTACAGGCCTTATCCGATAAGCTCTACGCCACGCTTACGGCCCATCCTCGCATTCACGCCACGATGGGCGACTACGCGCAGGCCGATCGTCTGCCGGGTATGGTTTCGATCTACATTGACGGCATGGACTCCGAGGAGCTCATCATCAAGCTCGACGCCGCCGGCTTTGAGGTATCGGCAGGCTCGGCATGCTCGAGCGGCAGTATGGACCCCAGCCACGTTTTGAGCGCGATGGGCATCGGTCGCGAGCAGGCATTGGGCGCACTGCGCATTTCCTTTGATGACCGCGTGAATCCGAGCGATCTGGACGAGTTCGCCCAGACGCTGCTCTCGATCGTGGGTGCCGCATGATCGTCGCCGAGCTTGAGCGCGCGCTGCTGGCACGCTATCCCAAAGCGGACGCCGAGGGCTGGGATCACGTAGGACTCTCCGTTGGCGATCCGGCCGCGGAGATCACCGGCGTTGCCTGCGCACTCGATGCGACCGAGGCTAATGTTCGCCGCGCCCAAGAAGCCGGCGCCAACGTGCTGCTGACGCATCATCCCATATACATCAAGGCACCCGAGGCCTTTTGCCCGGCGGATGCCACACGACCCCAGTGCAGCGCGGCCCTCTACGAAGCTGCCCGCTGCGGGGTGAGCATTATCTCGCTCCACACCAACCTGGACCGCTCGCAAGAAGCCCGCATCTGCCTGAGCGAGCTGCTGGGTGCCGCACCCGTGAGCTCACTGGAGCACGTGGACGACCCCGAGACCACCGGCCTGGGCGCGCTTGCAACGCTCAACGACCCGTGCACGCTGCGCGATCTTGCCACCCGTGCTGCCACGGCCTTCGGCAGCGACCCGCGTGCGTGGGGCGAAGCCGAGCACGCATGCCGTACCGTCGCTATTTTAGGCGGCTCCCTGGGCGACTTTGGAGAGCTCGCCATCGCCGCGGGCGCAGATGTCATCGTAACCGGCGAGGCGGGCTACCACGTGGCGCAAGACCTTGCCTTGCGCGGGCTGCCGGTGATCTTGCTCGGCCACGACCGCTCTGAGGAGCCGTTCGTTGATATATTGATGAACTCTGCAGTTGACGCCGGGGTCAACCCCCGTCATGCGATTAAAATACTGAACCCTTGCCAATGGTGGACTGTGACAAAAGGAGAGAACTTATGAGCGCCGGCGCTACGCTACTCAAGCTGCAACAGATCGATTTGGAGCTCG
>CABUSE010000198.1 GCA_902494135.1 uncultured Collinsella sp.
GATGAGCATTCCATGCACACCCGTACCTGCGGCGAGCTTCGCTTCGAGAACGTGGGCGAAGAGGTCACCCTCACCGGTTGGGTGAGCCGTCGCCGCGACCACGGCGGCCTTATCTTCTGCGACCTTCGCGACCGCGAGGGCATCACGCAGCTCACCTTCGACCCCGAGCACTCCGATGGCGATGCCTTTAAGATCGCCGAGACCATGCGTCCCGAGTGGCCCATCAAGATCCACGGCGTCGTGCGCGCCCGTGGCGAGGAGACCACCAACACCAAGCTCGCGACCGGCGAGATCGAGGTCCTGACCGACCACGCCGAGGTGCTCAACACGTCCGTCACCCCGCCGTTCCAGATCGAGGACGGCATCGAGACCAGCGAGGACACCCGTCTGCGCTATCGCTATCTGGATCTCCGCCGTCCCGAGATGATGGCCAACCTCAAGCTGCGCTCCGACTTTACCTTTGCCATTCGCGAGGCACTGCACAACCGTGAGTTCATGGAGGTCGAGACGCCCTCCCTGTTTAAGTCCACGCCCGAGGGCGCCCGCGACTTCATCGTTCCCAGCCGCATCCAGCCGGGCAACTTCTACGCCCTGCCGCAGTCCCCGCAGCTTCTGAAGCAGCTGCTCATGGTTGGTGGCGTTGAGCGCTACTACCAGGTTGCCAAGTGCTTCCGCGACGAGGACCTGCGTGCCGACCGTCAGCCCGAGTTCACCCAGGTCGATATCGAGATGTCCTTCGTGGACCAGAACGATGTCATGAGCGCGCTCGAAGAGGTTCTTGCCGATGCCTTCGGCCGCATGGGTGTCGAGATGCCCACGCCGCTGCGTCGTATGAACTACTGGGATGCCATGGACACCTATGGCTCCGACAAGCCCGATACCCGCTATGGCATGCACCTGGTCGACCTGACCGACATCTTTGCCCACTCCAAGTTCAAGGTCTTTGCGACTGCCGCAAACGAGGAGGGCTCCGTCGTCAAGGCCATCAACGCCAAGGGCGCCGGTGCCTGGGCACGTGCCAAGATCGATAAGCTCGCCGGCGTGGCCTCCACGTTTGGCGCCAAGGGCCTGGCATGGATCGCCTTCCGCGAGGACGGCTCCATCAACAGCCCCATCGTCAAGTTCTTCTCGGACGAGGAGATGGCCGCTCTGCGCGAGCGCATGGACGTCGAGCCCGGCGACCTTGTGATGTTCGCCGCCGGCCCGCGCCTGCTCTCCGACGAGATCCTGGGCGGCATGCGTTCGCACATGGCCAACGCACTCGAGATCAAGCGCGAGGGCCACGACTTCCTGTGGGTCGTCAATTTCCCGCTGTTCCATTGGGACGAGGACCGCAAGGCCTATGCTGCCGAGCATCAGCCCTTTACCCTGCCGACCGAGACCGACATCGCCAAGATCGAGGCCGATCCGCTGGCGGCCGGTTCGTGCACCTACGACTTTGTCATGGACGGCTTTGAGGCCGGCGGTGGCGGTATGCGTATCCACAACGCCGAGATGCAGATGTCCATGCTCAAGCTCCTGGGCTTTACCGAGGAGCGCGCCGAGTCTCAGTTTGGCTTCCTCATGGAGGCCCTCAAGTTTGGTGCGCCCCCGATGGGCGGTTTCGCTCTGGGCCTGGACCGCGTGTGCATGCTGCTCACCGGTTCCGACTCCATCCGCGACGTCATGGCGTTCCCTAAGACGGCCAGCGGCTCCGACCTTATGTCGGGCGCTCCGAGTGCCGTTAGCGGCGCCCAGCTCAAGGACGTCAGTCTGCGCCTGATGTAGGGAAGCGGCTACATATTGCCTGTAACGAGGGAAGGACACGTGCCTTCCCTCGTTTTTTATGTCGTGACGTCATGGTTTGGAGGCTTGCCGTCGTGCGCCGGGAAACTACAACCCGGAATTTGCGTCCAGAACGGGTCGCGCTTTCCCAAGGGGGGTCCTCTGGGAAAGCGCGACCCAGAATTCGGCAAAATAATGGGGCACAGTTTCCGGTTGAGGTGGCGCGCGCAGACGTGGTGTAAGAGCGTCCTGAGGTCCGTCGCTGCAAGTCCCGATGTTACTCCTTCTTGAGACCGCGCCTCTCGACTATCTCGTCCACTATCTCCCTGGCGCGC
>CABUSE010000199.1 GCA_902494135.1 uncultured Collinsella sp.
ATTGGTTCCAAGAAAAACCTGCCGCTGATGCGAAGGCTCGCCGAGGCTCTGGGAGCCGAGCTTGGTTGCACGCGACCTGTCGTGGAGGCCGGCTGGTTGGAGTATCGCCATCAGATTGGCCAGACGGGCGTATCGGTTTCGCCCAAACTTCTCGTGAGTATCGGTGTTTCGGGCGCCATCCAGCATCTTGCCGGCATCGGTGGGGCAGAGTGCATTATCGCCATCAACGAGGACCCGGATGCCCCCATCTTTGGTGCTGCCCAGTACAAGGTTGTCGGCGATGCCGTCGAGGTCGTCGAGGAGCTACTGGCCCAGCTTGAGCGCTAGGCGCGCGCCAGCCAGTCGCGCATCTCGTCCTTTAGGCGCTCCCAGGTCGCTTGCGTGGCGGGATCGGTAAAGGGGTGCGTAATGCCAAAGGGCGCGTCGAGCAGGCGATAGATATCGCCCTGCACGCGCGCCAGCGCACGGCTTGCCGGATAGACGAGCTCAAACATAAAGCAGATGAGCCCCACCAAGAAGTCGGCGGGCTCATCGCGCTCATCGCGCGTGACGCAGCGGTGCTCGTCAAAGGCGGCCAGCGTCGGTGCCGAGAAGTGGCTGGCGAGAAATGCGTCCTCATCCACCTTAAGGATGGTCTCGACGGTGCTGTCGGCGATGGTGCGCATAATGTCGATCTTGTCACCATCGCGCACGATATCGCAGAAGCTTCGCGTGCGCACGTCGAGCTGCGCGGGTAGACGGAAATCGCTGTGATAGGCAATGCTCGCTCGGATGAGCTCATCTTCTGCCGGGTCATCGATAAAGTCGCGGATGCTCGTTACGGCGGGTGCATCGGCGGGATTCTCGCCAAAGAGGACCTCGATGCCCAGCGCCGCATGGCTCATGCTCTCGGCGTCCTTAAAGGTGTCCCAGCGTCGCAGCTGCTCAAAGCGGCCCATATCGTGTAGCAGGCCGCAAAGCCATGCCAGGTCAATATCTTCTGACGACCAGCCCTGCTCGCGCGCTACGGCATCGCATGCCTCGGCCACGTGGTACGTATGCTCGATTTTGAGCGCGATGCGTGGGTTGGTGGCGTCGTAGGCATCGGTGTAGCTTTTGAAGGCCGTGCGCGCCCGGTCTCGATCGATAGCTGTCATAATGACTTCCTAAAAAGTTGTGTCTTTCGATCCGGTGGCAATTGTAGGTGAACTCGGTTGCTGTCGGATGATGATTCTGCCGTGTCGCTACATGCGGCTCGGAGACCTTGTCAGGATGAGAAGCGTATGGTGCTCAAAATCGTTAGAACCGTCTGGCCAGTGATGCTTACCTATGTTGCAATAGGCGCGCCGTGCGGAATGATCATGGGGCAGACGGGAATGGAGCCCTGGATGGTCTTTGCCCTGAGCAGCACGTTTGTGACGGGCAGCGGCCAGTTTATGATCTGCAATCTTTGGCTGGCGGGCGTACCGGCACCTTCGATTATCGCGAGCGTTGCCGCCATCTCCTCGCGTTTTGCGCTTTACTCGGCATCGATTGCGCCGCATCTGACGGGTGCCTCGAAGCGTCAGACGCTGGCTGTTGCCGCGACACTTACCGAGGAGGCATATGGCATCTCGCTTGCCAAGCTGATTGAGGGGGAGGATTGGGGCCCGCGCGAGTCCTTTGTGCTCAATGCGATCCTCATCGCAACATGGGGCGTTTCGTGTACGACGGGCGCCATCGTCGGTGCCGTTGTCGATGTTCCCACCGCCATTGCGGCCTTTGTCTGCACCTCGCTCTTTATCTGCCTGCTCTTTTCGCAGCAGCTGTCGCGCGGCAACGTTGTCGCGGCGGTTTCGGGCGCGGTGTCCGTCGCCGTATGCAAGTTTTTGGGCCTCGCGAATATTGTCGTGCCGGCAAGCGTCGTGGCCGGCATTGCCATTGCGCTGGCGTGCGATGCTGTATTTGACGGAAGAGGTGCCCGCGATGCCCGTTAACGAGTTCTTGGTTCTGTGGCTGTCGTCGTGGGCTGCTATCGCGTTCTTTCGCATCGCGCCGGCGTTCGCCTTGCGCGGGCGGACCCTGTCGCCCCGCATTACCGAGGCCCTGGGCTATATCCCGCCC
>CABUSE010000200.1 GCA_902494135.1 uncultured Collinsella sp.
CCGGCGGGAACGTCGGTGTTGGGGCCAATGTGGCGATAGAGCTCGGTCATGAAGGACTGGCAGAAGTGCATGATCTCGTTGTTGGACTTGCCCTTGGGGTCAAAGTCGGAGCCGCCCTTGCCGCCGCCCATGGGAAGGGTGGTCAGGCTGTTCTTGAGGATCTGCTCCAGACCCAGGAACTTGAGCATACCCAGGGTGACCGTCGGGTTAAAGCGCAGGCCGCCCTTGTAGGGTCCAATGGCAGAGTTGAACTCGACACGGTAACCGCGATTGACCTGAACCTTGCCCTGGTCGTCGACCCAGGGAACACGGAACATAACGATGCGCTCGGGCTCGACGAGGCGCTCAAGCAGGGCGGCCTCCTCGTACTCGGGATGGGCGTCGAGCGCCGGCTGGATGGTGCCGAGGATCTCGGTCGCGGCCTGGATGAACTCAGGCTGCTCGGGATAGCGGGCCTTGAGCTCGTCGAGAACTTTCTGCGTGTAGCTCATGCTTCCTCCAATTGATGGAAAAGAAAAGTGTCGTTCGAGGCGCCCCATGCGCCCCGAGCTTTATCGAGTATGGATAATATCGCACTGTTGCAGCAAAGTTTCGCATAAGCCGACGAGCAGATGTTTCGTTTTGATTACGATGCAGGTAGAAGCGTTTTTGAGTGCCTGACGTGCAAAACCCGTGTTTCAAACCTGTTTCGTCCACGTGTTCTAAACCACCACATTGGGGACAGGCACCTTTGTGGTGGTGTTGGTGGTTAGAGGACGAGCTGGTGGTAGTCGGCGGGGGTTACGCGGCCCTCGGTGGCGGCGCGGAAGGCGGCGAGGGCATCGCCCGAGAACGGCATGGCCCAGCACAGTCCGCAGCCGGCGGTGATGGAGCCGGGCAGCGGCATGATGCGCCCGGGCACACCGGCGGCAAGGCACAGCTGCTCGCATTCCATCACATCGAAGGTGCTATCGAACGAAACGATGATCTTGCGTTCATGGTCGAGAGCATCACCGGACGGGCCTTCGCGGTGTGCATCGCGATACGCCGCGGCGGCCGCTTCCTCTTCCGCAGTATGTCCACAGCCATCGCAACCGCAGGTACAGGGTTCGGACCCGTCGCAAGTGCAAGGTTCTCCCGTGTCGGGACAAATATCGTGAGACATGGCAACTCCAATCGTCTAGGCGAGTAACTCGGCCGCCGCAAACTCCTCGGGCGTATTGACGTTCTCGAAGCAGAGCGTCGAGCCCGCGGCCTTAACGATCTGCGGCTCATCCATATAACTGGCCTGAACGCGATTGATCAGACAGCGAATGCGCTGTCGGTCGCAGGAGAGCAGCTCTTGGGCAACCGGCGCACACGCGTCACGGCGCCAGACGGCGCAAAGCGGCTCAATCCCCCGCTCCTCGCGCGGCACGCACACATCGAGCGCCTCGGCCTCAGCACGATCGGCAAGCGCGCCGATGAGTTCCGGCGAGACAAACGGCATGTCGCAGGCAACGATCGCCACGAGAGGCAGCCGAGCCGCAGCCAGCGAGCTCGCGATGCCGCGCATGGCGCCTGCCGACCCTTCAAGGTCCGCTACCACGCGTGGTACAAGACCGCCAAACTCGCGCTCCTCAAGATAGGCAAGCTCGCTGGGACGCGAGGTCGTCACGACCAATTCGCCGGCAACTTGCGCCAGCCGACCCAGTACGCGTTCGATGAGCGGCTCGCCGCAAAACAACATCCGCGCCTTATCGCAACCCATGCGCAAGGACAGCCCACCCGCTTGGACGACACAAGAAAGATCGGCACGTCTTACGGTAGTCATACGGCAAAACACCTCCATCGGCGCGTTCTAAACCCAGCGCACGGGGCAAATACCGTAGGCGACAAGGCAGACGACACGGCGGACCCGCACAAAAACAAAACAGCGCCCTTGCGGCACGCAGCAAGACCGCGAGCACAAAAGCGCTGGTAGCGTATGGCGGGAACGTATGTGAATCGAACACATCCAAGACGTTTTGCACGCCTCGCAACGGTTTTGAGGACCGCGGAGCCCACCGGAGCCCATCCGTTCCCAAGTGCGGCGGTATTTTACCAAACCGAGCAGCC
>CABUSE010000201.1 GCA_902494135.1 uncultured Collinsella sp.
CCGCCGTTGCCGGCAACGAGCGCCTTGGTTACATACATAGGGCTGGTGCCGATATCGCCATACACCACGCCCAGCGTGACGAGCATCGCCGAGATGCTCACAGGAATCGCAGCGTGCGAAGCTGCCTCCTTGACCTTTTGTTCCATAAGCCGGTTTCCTCCCAACTTTAACGTTCGAGGGGATTATAGGTAATCGGCCCATGGTTTAATGCACCGTTTTCCCAGCTAGATAAACATTTATACGGTCTTTAGGCCACTGCGGCGATATGAAATGTGGTAAAGGGACTGCCCCTTTACCACATCTGTCATTTTCCGAGCCAGTTTTTGAACCACCACTCCATGGAGCGACTCATCTCGGTCATAAAGGGACTCGTGTGTTTGCGAGTGTAGATATCCACCACGCGCTCGCCCACCTCGCGGGCATGCGGGCGAAACATCGCATCCATCTCGGCCACCTGCGCGTCCATGGTCGCGGCATCCGCACGGCAGTAGCGCTCCTCGTGCACCAGGTTCACCACGGGGTGCGCGATTGCCGGGCGCTCCTTACGGGGCGTGCCGATGATGAGCATCGATAGCGGCATGGTATAGGGCGGCAGATTGAGCAGCTCGGCAACTTCCTCGGCATTCTCGACGATATCACCGATGTAGCAGCTCCCCAGCCCCAGGGCCTCGGCGGCAACCACGGCGTTTTGCGCGGCGATCACGGCGTCCTGGGCCGCGATGGCAAAGTCGCCCAAACCCGGCGCGCGGCGGGGCGCCTTGCCCGTGCGCTCGACAAACTCGGGCTCAAAGCAGCCCACGTGCTCAAACAGATCGATCCACTTGGCATAATCGACCACAAATATGAGTGCCCAGGGCGCCTTGGCGATCATGGGCTGGTGGTCGCACAGGTCGGCCAGACGGTCCAGCGTAACCTGCTCGCGAATGCTCACGATGGAATACATCATCATGGCGCCCGCCGACGGCGCGCGACTCGCCGCATGCAAAATCGCCGCCCGCTGCTCGTCGGTCACCGCCACGGGACGGTCATCGTCATCACGCGCGAAGGCACGCGTAGACGAGCGATGCTCCAAAATGTCCAGCACCGCGTTGCCCGTGGTCTCGACCGGATAACCGTACGCATCCACGACCGCAACTCCGTCGCCGCCCATGTCCGCTTTGCAAACCTGCTCGCTCATCGCCCTACCCTCGCCATTTCTTTAAGAAGCCTTTACGTTTCCATGTAATTCCCGTCCATTATCGCGCAGGTGGGCACTCCATTGCGCAACACCGCCATACGTGCGCGTTAATATGGCTGGTTGTTGTGCGCAGCTACCAATTGCAGCGCATATCTTGGTAACAATCGGGTAAATCCCCGCTTTCGTAGGTTTTGCATTTGTGAGGAGTTTCAGCATGTTCGCTGCCGCCATCTCGCTCGTCGGTCTTGCGGCGACCGTCTACCTTGTCTTGCGCGAGGCCAAGACCATTCGCGCACAGTCGGGCACCGTTGCCAAGGGCGCTATCGCCTGGAGCGTCGCCTTTGGTCTGTTCCAGGTCTTTTTGACCATTTGGGGCGCCGTGGGCCTCGTCGCCCAAAACGAGCCGCTCGCCTTTGTGATGCTCATCCTGACCAACGCCATCCTCACCGGCTGCGCCTGGGCCAGCATCGCCCGCGACCGCATCGCACCGCGCGTCTTTGCGTTCGCTGCTACCGATGCCCCCGCCCCCACCGGCAAGCTCGCCCGTCTGCGCGGCGCCTTTGTGGGCCGCCCGCTCGTCGCCGCCGTCTTGTGCCTGCTGCTCGCCGGTGTCTTTGCGCTGCTGGGCATGGAGGTCTCGTCCAACCACGACTTTACCTGGGTCTACCCCCTGTGCATCCTGCTCGAGTGGGCCATCATCACCACGCTCATGGCTGGCTTGTTCTTCCTGTTCCAGCGCCACGGCGCAGCTCCCGCGGTCCTGGCCTTCGCCCTCTTTGTCCTGGGCATTGCCGAGTTCTTCGTCATCACGTTTAAATCCATGCCCATCCAGCCGGGCGACCTTTCGGCCATCTCCACCGCCGCCGCGGTCGCCGGCAACGGCTACAC
>CABUSE010000202.1 GCA_902494135.1 uncultured Collinsella sp.
AAGTACAAGATCGCCGGCAAGCCCTTCGGCAGCAAGGAGCCCTATGGTATCGGTCTGCCGCTCGATTCCGACGGCGTCGCCTTTGTCAACGACTTCCTTAAGAAGATCGAGGACGACGGCACCTGGACCGAGCTGTGGCAGATCTGCATCGGCGACCGTACGGGCGACACCAATGTTCCCGAGCTGCCCGAGATCGGTGCCTAGGCAGCGAGCCTGGTAACGGCCGCAACGAAACCATATGGAAACGCATGATGCGCTTTATTGCGGTAAACTGTTTCCTCACTGAGTTGTCGGGGCTTCCGTACACACGGGAGCCCCTTTCCTTACCGGCGGGAGGTCCGCATGAGTCTCTCCGAGCTCTGGTCGCTCTATGGCCAGAACTATATCGACGCGCTGCTAGCAACCTGGGGCATGACGCTTGAGTCGTTTGCCATCGCCATGGTGCTGGCCGTCGCCGTCACCGTGATGCGCGTGTCGCCGCTCAAGCCGCTGCGCGTCTTTGGCGACCTGTATGTCCAGGTCTTCCGTAACATCCCCGGCATCGCGCTGCTCATTATCGTCGTCTATGCGCTGCCGCCGCTCAAGGTCGTCCTACCCTATCGCACCTGCGTTATCGTCGCCACGGTCCTTCTGGGCTCGGCCTTTGGCTCCGAGAACTTTATGAGCGGTATCAACACCGTCGGCGTCGGCCAGGTGGAAGCCGCCCGCTCGCTCGGTATGAGCTTCAGCCGTATCCTCGCCAAGATCGTGATTCCGCAGGCGCTGCGTTCGAGCGTGCTGCCCATGACCAACCTCTTTATCGCCGTCATGCTTACCACCGCGCTCGGCAGTCAGGTGCCGCTTAAACCGCAGGAGCTCACCGGCGTGGTGAGCTACATCAACACGCGCTCGCTCGGCGGCGTCGCCGCGTTCTTTATCTCGGCGCTCGGCTACCTGGGCACGGCCTTTGTGGTGAGCCACATTGGCAACTACATCGATAAGAAGGTGAGGATCCTCCGATGAGCAAGCACTCCACCTCCGCGCTTACCATGCGCGATGCGCTCTACGAGGCCCCCGGCCCCAAGATGCGCGCCAAGATTCGCATCGGCACCGCCATCTCGCTTGTTGCCGTCGCCGTGCTCGTCGTCCTCGTGCTGCAGCGCTTTTATGTGACCGGCCAGCTTTCGGTCCACTATTGGTATTTCTTTACGCACCTCACCACCTGGAAGTTCCTGCTTGCCGGCTTTGAGGGCACCGTTAAAGTCGCACTCACCGCCGGCGTCATTGCACTGGTACTGGGCTTAGCCCTTATGCTCGGCCGTACCAGCGGCATCAAGCCGTTACAGCTGGTCTGCCGTGTGCTCACCGATTTCTTCCGCGGCGTGCCGAGCCTGCTGTTCATCTACTTCTTCTTTTTGGTGCTGCCCCAGTACAAGATCGCGCTACCGTCGTTTTGGATGCTCACGCTGCCTGTCGCGCTCGCTGCGGCCGGCGTGCTGGCCGAGATTTTCCGCGCCGGCGTCAATGCCGTGCCGCGCGGTCAGGTCGAGGCAGCCCAGGCGCTCGGTCTCTCCAAGGCCAAAATCACCTTTAAAATCGTGTTGCCGCAGGCTATTCGGTTTATCATTCCGTCGTTGATTTCGCAGCTTGTGGTCGTAGTCAAAGACACCACCGTCGCCTATGTGGTGAGCTATCCCGACCTCATGCAAAACGCCCGCGTGCTCATTACCAACTACGACGCCCTCGTGTCGGTCTACCTGGTAATCGCGGTCATCTACATCCTCATCAACGTCGCGATCAACAAGGCCGCTGTCTACGTTTCGCACAAGACCGGCGCGACCATCATCCGCTAACGCTTTACCATTTCGAGTCATAAGGAGCCGAGCACCATGGCACAGAGCACCTCTTCCACCGGCAATCAGCCGCTGATCGAGCTCAGACACGTCGATAAGCACTATGGCGACCTGCACGTTCTCAACGACATCAATCTGTCGGTCGACCGCGGCGAGGTCGTCGTTGTGATTGGTCCCTCGGGCTCGGGCAAGTCGACCATGTGCCGCACCATCAACCGC
>CABUSE010000203.1 GCA_902494135.1 uncultured Collinsella sp.
CCGGTCTGGTCATCGACCCCAACACCGTCTTCGACGTTCAGGTGAAGCGCTTCCATGCCTACAAGCGCCAGCTCATGAACATCATGAAGGTGATGGACATCTACAACCGTCGCATCGCCGATCCCAACTTCCACGTGACGCCGACGACCTTCATCTTTAGCGGCAAGGCCGCCTCGAGCTACACCTTTGCCAAGGAGACCATTCGCCTGATCAACTCGGTGGCCGAGGTCATCAACAACGACCCGCGCGTCAACGAGGTCATGAAGGTCTGCTTTATCCCCAACTTCCGCGTGAGCAACGCTCAGCTCATCTACCCCGCCGCCGAGATCTCGGAGCAGATCTCCACGGCCGGCAAGGAGGCCTCGGGCACGTCCAACATGAAGCTCATGATGAACGGCGCCATTACGCTGGGCACTCTCGACGGCGCCAACATCGAGATCGCCGACCTGGCCGGTCGCGAGAACGAGGCCATCTTTGGCCTGACCGCTCCCGAGGTCGAGCAGCTCTGGGCATCGAACAGCTACTTTGCGTGGGATACCCTCAACGGCGACCGCGAGCGTCTGGGCCGCGTGATGGACGAGCTCAAGGACAACACCTTTGCGGGTCTTTCGGGCAACTTCGAGAGCATCTACAACGAGCTCATGAACAACAACGACCCCGACCTGGTCATGGCCGATTTCCGCAGCTACGTGGATGCGTGGGAGAAGCTCACGAACAGCTACGGCGACCAGGAGTCCTGGAACCGCAAGGCCCTACTCAACACCGCCTCGAGCGGCTGGTTCTCGAGCGACCGCACCATTCGCGAGTATCGCGACGAGATCTGGCACGCATAAAGGCGCGCGAGCTCCCCTATGCCAGCACGGCATTACTCGACGGGCGTGACGTTGCGCCGTGCCCGTCGCTAATGGGTTAGAAACATCGATGACAGAAGGAGAAATCGATGAGTAAGAAAGAATGCATCGCGATGCTCCTCGCAGGAGGACAGGGCAGCCGATTGGGGGCACTCACCCAAAAGATCGCTAAGCCGGCGGTTAGCTTTGGTGGTAAGTTCCGCATTATCGACTTTTCGCTCTCCAACTGCTCCAACTCGGGCATCGACACGGTGGGCGTTCTGACGCAGTACCGTCCCTACCTGCTGCATGCCTACGTGGGCTCCGGCGAGGCGTGGGATCTGGACAGCCGCGACGGCGGCGTGTCGATCCTGCCGCCGTACGAGACGCAGACCGGCGGCGCCTGGTATGCGGGCACGGCCGACGCCATTACGCAGAACCTCGACTACATTAAGGCCAACGACCCCAAGTACGTCCTGATTCTTTCGGGCGATCACCTGTATCGCATGGACTACCGCAAGATGCTCAAGACGCACATTGAGAACAACGCCGACCTCACGGTGAGCGTTATGCCCGTGCCGTGGGAGGAGGCCAGCCGCTTTGGCATCCTGACCACCGACCCCGAGGACGGCCGCATCACCAAGTTCACCGAGAAGCCCGATAAGCCCGATTCGAACCTCGCGTCCATGGGCATCTACATCTTCTCGGCCGACGTGCTGATCGAGGCGCTCGAGGAGGACGCTCTGGACCAGCGCTCGAGCCACGACTTTGGCAAGGACATCATCCCCAAGCTGCTCGGCGAGGGCAAGCGCCTGTACAGCTACGAGTTTCACGGCTTTTGGAAGGACGTCGGCACCATCGCCAGCTTCCACGAGACCTCGATGGACCTGCTGGGCAACAACCCCGAGTTCGATCTGTTTGACAAGCACTTCCCCATCATGTCCAACATCACCACGCGTCCGCCGCACTACATTGGCCCGGACGGCCGCCTGGACGACTGCCTGGTCTCCAACGGCTGTAAGATCTACGGCACCGCTCGCCACTCGATCCTTTCGACCGATGTCATCATCGAGGAGCGCGCCGTGGTAGAGGACTCCGTGCTGCTGCCGGGTGCGCACGTTAAGAGCGGTGCGCACATCTGCCGCGCTATTTTGGGCGAGAACTCCACGGTCGAAGAGGGCGTGAAGCTCGGCTCTGTCGATACCACCAAG
>CABUSE010000204.1 GCA_902494135.1 uncultured Collinsella sp.
ACGCTTTTGCCCGAGCGGCTCCAGTACCGCCCGACCAAGATCGAGCTCGACGAGAGCATCGAGAAGGCCAAGGCGACCCTTCTTAAGAAGATCAAGCGCTCGGTGTACGTCTACCGTGTTGACTGCGGCGGCTGCAACGGCTGCGAGATCGAGATCTTCGGTTCCATCACGCCCGTCTTCGACGTCGAGCGCTTTGGCATCAAGGTCGTGCCCTCGCCCCGTCACGCCGATGTGCTGCTGTACACCGGCGCCGTGACGCGTGCCATGCGCATGCCGGCCCTGCGCGCCTTTGAGGCCGCACCCGATCCCAAGATCGTGGTGTCCTATGGCGCGTGCGGTTGCACCGGTGGCATCTTCTACGACAACTATTGCGTCTGGGGCGGTACGGACAAGATTCTGCCGGTTGATGTCTACATCCCCGGCTGTCCGCCCAGCCCCGCGCAGACCATCTACGGCTTTGCCATGGCACTCGGTCTGCTAGACCAAAAGCTCCATGCCGAGACCACGGTGGAGGCCGCCGGCGAGCAGGCCGATATCCTGCACCCCGGTGTGCCGTACAAGCTGCGCGTTGCCATCGAGCGCGAGGCTCGCGCCATGAGCGGCTACCGTTACGGCCGCGACCTGGCCAATGAGTTTATGGATACGCTCGAGGGCGCGCCCAAGGGCGATATCCGCGGTGCCATGGCGCTGCTCATCGACAAGCAGGACGATCCGCGCCGCGTTGAGGTCTACTCGGCGCTGCAGGATCTGGTGCTGGCCGGAGGTCGCTAGATGGAGCTCACGGACCGCTCTGGTTATTTTGCGGGCCCCGGCATGCTCGGCGGCTCCTTTGGCGATGCCTCGCGCGCAAGCGACGAGGCCACCGAGGGCGTTGCCGACCTTTGCCTGGGCCATGCGCCCGACCAGGTGGTCTTTTACGAGCTCACGCGTAAGTTTGTGGAGACCGAGGAAGACGTTCCCCAGGAGGCCTGCGACGTGCTGTACTACACGCTCGCCGTGGGCCACCACACCGGCGTGCTCGATTGCTTTGAGCCGCGCCTGTCGGTGCCGGTGAACGTGTTCTATTCGCTCGTCGACGCGCTGCCGGAGGGGGAGGCCAAAACCAAGTTCGACGCCATCCGCTCCTTTGGCGAGTGCCAGCTCGACAAGGCGGCGGTACCGTCGCTGCTCGAGGCCTGCGATGCGCTGCTCGACGAGCGCGGTTTTCGCGGTTCGGCCAAGGCCGGCATCTCGGTGTTCGACGACGACTTTGGCCTGCATGCCCAGCAGGTCGCGTTTCTGATGAAGTTTCGCGATCTGGTTGAGCGCGTGCGCGATGTGTCGGGCGTGTATCTGACGGGAAGGTTGCAGTAATGGGTCGCGTTGTTGATGGACGTGTGAACGGCGCCCCGTTTGCGGGTATCGTGCTCACGGCGGGAAGCGTGCTGCGTGCCGATGATGCCGCCGGCCCCGTGCTCTCCAAAAAGATGGAGGACGCGCCCGTCGCCGGTTGGTACACCATCGACGGCGGGCAAACGCCCGAGGACGACATCATCGAGGTCAAGCGCGAGCGTCCGCCGCGTTTGGTTTTGGTCGATGCCGCCGACATGGCGCTGCCCGTCGGCGCCATCCGCTTGCTCGACAAACGTGATGTGGCCCGCAAGTCGATGTTCACCACGCATTCGCTTCCCTTGTCGATTCTGATCGAAGAGATTGAGCAATCGTGCGATGATATCGTCTTCGTCGGAATTCAGCCGGGCGACACGGAGTTCTACAACCCCATGTCCCCGGAAGTCTTTGAAGCCGTCGACGCCGTGTACGACGCCGTGGCCGCCAACGACTTTTCCCACTTTGTCCGCTTGGGGCAAGAGCAGTAGGAGCACTTGTTCCATTTTGTTAGGAAAGAAGTGATTGACATGGCAGATTCCAAGGCAGAATATCCCGCTCCCGATTGCCTGGCGCCCGCCGCGATCGAGGCCAAGACCGAGGCCGCCGGCGTGACCAAGGCCAACCTGCCGGTCGCAAAGGCCTTTCTGTTGGCAATGTTCGCCGGCGCGTTCAT
>CABUSE010000205.1 GCA_902494135.1 uncultured Collinsella sp.
AACATGAGCATCTGGTCGTACTCTTTGCGCTTCTTCTCGTCCGAAAGCGTCTCGTAGGCCTCGCTGATCTCCTTGAACTTGGCCTCGTCGCCGCCGGCATCGGGGTGATATTTTTGCGCGAGCTTGCGAAACGCGCTCTTAATCTCTTTGTCGGAGGCGCTCTTGGATACGCCCAGGATGTCATAGAAGGTTTTGCCTGCAGCCATCGTAGCTCCTCTCCTGTTACGTCCGCCATCCATGCAGACGACGGCTCATGCTTTCATATGGCACTAGGTCAGAAAGGGCCCCGGGTGTTGCCCCGGGGCCCTTCTCAATTACTCCTCGGTGCTCTCGGCCGTATCGGCCGCAGCATCCTCGGGCGCCGCTTCGGGCTCCGGTGCGGGGCGCTTCTCGCCGCCGTAGGTCACCGTCACCATCGCGGAACGCAGGATGCGATCCGCCATGCGGTAGCCCTTCTGGTACACGTCGTTGACGGTCTCGTCGTACTGCGACGCGTCCTCGACGCGACCCACGGCCTGGTGCTCGAGCGGATCGAACGCCTCGCCCTTGGGGTCGATGGGCTCAACGCCCTCGTGCGCAAACACATCGAGCAGCTTGGCATGCACCGCGTCGACGCCGTCGACGAACTGCTTAAAGTCGTCGGCAAGCTCCTGGCTGCGGGCATGGTCGATCGCACGCTCGATATCGTCGACCACCGGCAGCAGCGCAGTGACGAGCTTCTCGGTCGCGCGCTCGCGCTCAGCGATACGCTCATTGGCGGTGCGGCGACGGAAGTTCTCCCAGTCGGCCTGCAGACGGGCGGTACGCTCGGTGGCGTCCTTTGCCTTGTCCTCGGCGGCCTTCTGGGCCTCTGCCGCAGCATCGAGCTCGCTGCGCACGTCGGCGAGCTCCTTTTGGGCCTGCTCGAACTTGAGCTTAAAGTCGTTATCGGCGGCTTCCTCACCGGCGCGGATAGCGGCTTCCACCATCTCGTCCTCGGTCATCGTCGCCTCCTTGTTGGAATCCTCTACCTGGTTCTCGGCAGCCTCGGCGGCCGCGGCCTCGTTGGCCTCGGTATCGTCGACGGCCTCTACGGGAATCTTCACGTCCTTCTCCTCAGAGTCAACGGGGGCGGCGCCAGTGGCAGCCGCCTCCGCGCGAGCTTTACGGGCGGACATGATTACTTGTCCTCGTCGTCCACAACCTCGTAGTCGGCATCGACGACGTCATCGTCGGCAGGCTGGGCGCCGGCGGCACCGTCGGTCTGCTGCTGAGCGTCGGCGTAGACAACCTGAGCCAGCTCGTAGGCCACGGACTGCAGGGACTCGCCAGCGGCCTTGATGGCCTCGACGTCAGAGCCCTCGAGCGCCTTCTTGGCGTCGGCGATAGCGGCCTCGGCCTTGGACTTCACGTCGGCGGAAACCTTGTCGCCCAGCTCGTTGAGGGTCTGCTCGGTGGAGTAGCACAGGCTATCGGTCTGGTTGCGGACCTCGACCTCTTCCTTCTGCTTCTTATCCTCCTCGGCATGAGCCTCGGCGTCCCTGACCATACGATCGACTTCGTCGTCGGACAGAGCAGTGGAGCCGGAGATGGTGATCTGCTGCTCCTTGCCGGTGCCCTTATCCTTAGCGGAGACCTTGACGATACCGTTGGCGTCGATGTCGAAGGTGACCTCGATCTGCGGCACGCCGCGGCGGGCAGCCGGGATGCCGGTCAGCTGGAACTTACCGAGCGACTTGTTGTCGCGGGCAAGCTCGCGCTCGCCCTGGAGCACGTTGATCTCGACGCTGGTCTGGTTGTCGGCAGCGGTGGAGTAGACCTCGGTCTTGGAGGTCGGGATCGTGGTGTTGCGGTCGATCATCTTGGTCATGATGCCGCCCATGGTCTCGACGCCCAGCGACAGCGGGGTAACGTCGAGCAGCAGGATGCCCTCAACATCGCCGGTGAGCACGCCGCCCTGGACGGCAGCGCCGTCGGCAACGACCTCGTCGGGGTTCACGGACATATTGGGCTGCTTGCCGGTCATGGTCTTGACGAGCTCCTGAACGGCGGGCAT
>CABUSE010000206.1 GCA_902494135.1 uncultured Collinsella sp.
GTCAAGCCCGAGCTCTCCTACGACCTGGCCGGCTCGCTGTCGCTGATCGGCGTCAACCGCGGCCGCAAGAAGGCGCTCAAGTCCATCCTCAAGTCGTTCCGCGAGAACTACGTGCCCGATCGCACCATGCCCATCGCCATCATGACGGCCGATACCGAAAAGGATGGTGACTGGCTCGAAGCCGCCATCCGCAAGGAGGAGGGTTGCGCCGACGTCACGATCATTCGCGGCTCCGTGGGTCCCACCATCGGCTCGCACGTGGGCCCCGGCATGGTGGGCTGCGCGTTTTGGGGTAAGAACCGCGCCGACAAGGCGTCGCTTTCCGACCGTATCGCCCGCCGCGTGCGCGGTCAGTAGGCAAGCGCTGCGTCCGTAATCGCCCTCGACTCACAGCCCAAACGCTGGCACCGAGTATTCAACCTGGTAACAACACCCAACCCAAAAGGAAAGGTTTCATGGCAAACAAGCTCTCCGTCGCATTCATTGGCACCGGAATCATGGGTGCCCCCATCGCCGGCCACATTCTGGACGCCGGCTATCCCGTCACGGTCAACAACCGCACCAAGTCCAAGGCGGCGGCGCTTATCGAGCGCGGCGCCGTCTGGGCAGATACGCCGGCCGATGCCGCGGCGAACGCCGATGTCGTCTTTACCATGGTGGGCTATCCCTCCGAGGTCGAGGCACTCTACCTGGCGGGCGACGGCCTGCTCGCGTGCACCAAGCCGGGTGCGGTCTTGATCGACCTCACCACGAGCTCGCCCGAGCTTGCCCGTGACATTGCCGAGGCCGCCCAGGTTTCTGGTCGCATGGCGTTTGACTGCCCCGTCACCGGCGGCGAGTCGGGCGCTATCGCCGGTTCGCTCACGGCTATCGTGGGTGCTACCGAGAACGACATCGCGCCGGTCCGCGACATCCTTGCCACCTTTGCGGCCAACATCTGCTGCTTCGATGGCGCCGGCAAGGGCCAGGCTGCCAAACTCGCCAACCAGGTGTCGCTGGGCGCCTGCATGGTCGGCATGGCGGACGCCATGGCATTTGCCGAGCTGAGCGGTCTTGACCTGGAGAAGACCCGCCAGATGATCCTGGGCGGCACCGGCAAGTCCGGCGCCATGGAGAGCCTGGCGCCCAAGGCGCTCGACGGCGACTACAAGCCCGGTTTTATGGTCGAGCACTTTATTAAGGACCTGCGCCTGGCGCTCGCTTACGCCGACGATCGCGAGCTCGCGCTGCCCGGTGCCGACGTGGCCTTTACGCTCTACGACATGCTCGACGCCATCGGTGGCGCCAAGCTGGGCACCCAGGCCATCACGGTCCTCTACAAGGAGGAGGCCGACGCCATCGCCGCCGGTCTGGACTGGTCGCAGTATCGTCCCGAGGAGCATGGCGCTCACGAGGACGGCTGCGGTTGCGGCGAGCACGGCGACGACCATGAGTGCGGTTGCGGTCACCATCACGGCGAGGACCACGAGTGCTGCGGCGGCCACGGCCATGACGACGGCCACGAGTGCTGCTGCGGCCACCATCACGGGGAGTAGTGCCCATGAGCTGGACGTTCGTGGTGCTTGCGCTGGTGCTCTTTCTCTTTGCGATCTACATCGGCTTTTTGTGCGGCCAGTGGGCGTGCGAAAAGCGCGTGATTACCAAGCGCGACTACTGGATTGCCAACTTTGCAGGAGCGGCGGCAGTCGTCCTGCTGACCTGGGTGTTTTCACTGTTCCCGCTGGTGCAGTTTGCGCCGATTGGCTGGCTCGGCGGCTTTATCGCCGGCCTTAAGATGAGCTTTGGCGAGTCCGTCGGTCCATGGCGCAAGCACGACGAGGTTTTTAACGTCAACAAGGCTCATCGCGCCGCCGCCGATGCGGGCGACGCCGAGGAACGCCGCCGTGCGCGTCACAATGGCGCAGCCGACCGACAGCTCATCTCGGTCACCGATGACAGCAAGGGTGCTGGCAAGCACGCTAAGAAATAGTAAGAAGAGGTAACTATGGCAGAAAATAAAGACGAACAGCTCACCGACGAGGA
>CABUSE010000207.1 GCA_902494135.1 uncultured Collinsella sp.
AAGCCGGTCAGGCCGTTGTTGGCCTCGGCCATCTTATCCATGGTCTCGTCCGACAGCGTAAAGGTGGCGTGACCGCCAAACATGGCGGCGATCATGTGGTTGTCGTTATCGCGACGCTCCTTGGCGGCCCACTGGGCAAATTCGGCGTTCTCGGCAATGGCCTGGTCGCATTTTTCCTGGCCGCGGCGATCGGAGACCTCGTAGCACAGGCACGAACGCATGCCCAGCTCCTGAGCTGCGTCCTTAATGGTAAAGAGGCTACCCGGGATCTCACAGAAGCTCGCATGGTGATCGAAGATCGTGGTGACGCCGTCGCGGATGGAGTCCAAGATCGTGGCATAGGCGCTGGCCTTGGTGCCGTCGAGCGTCAGGTTGTCGTCGATCTTCCACCACTGCTGCTCAAGATTCTCCAGGAAGTTGGTGGGGTTGCAGCCCTTGATGGCAAGGCCGCGGGCTAGACCCGAATAGATGTGGGTGTGGCAGTTGATGAGTCCGGGCATGATGAGGTTGCCCTGGGCGTCGACGTACTCGGCATCCGGGTACTTGGCCTTGAGCTCGCACTCGGGGCCCACTTCGACGATCGTATCTCCGTCAATGGCGACCGCACCGTTTGGAATAAACGGGGTCTGAGCGTTGCGGGTAAAGACGGAACCGTTAGCGACCAGAAGCATGGATGCTCCCTTCGACATCAGAGGCGGGGTTTGACACCTCTGACATGGCGGAGTGCGAAGCGCCGGCCTACACCGGAAACGGGCCCTCTCCCGTCAACGCTTCACCAAAGGGACAAACCCTTTGAAGTGCGGCTTGGCGCCGCATGACGTCGGCGGACGAGGCGATGCGTCCGCCGACGAATAGCACCGAATTGGTTACTTCTTGCTCTCGGGCAAGACCAGATCCACGGCAGCGTCCTTGGCAGCATCGATGTGCTGGGCCACGACCGGCGTCTGCGGAAGGATCAGGTTAAGGACAATGGCCATGATGGCGGTGGGGGTTACGGCATTGGAGCCGATGACGGTGGAAACCCAGGTGGGCATACCCTCGCCGGCAAGGCAACCGCTGGCCATCCAGATACCCAGGCCAAAGACGACGGAGGTACCGACGATGGTGGTAGTGCGCTGCGTGAGGCCCTCGCGGGTGAACATGCGCACGCCGTTCATGGTGATGGTGCCAAAGACACCGACGGTCGCGCCGCCGATGACGGGCTGCGGGATAGCGGAAAGGACGGCAGAGAGCTGCGGGAACAGACCGGCGATGGCAAAGACGGCCGCGATGATCACAAAGACCCACTTGTTGACGACCTTGTTGGAGCAGATGATGCCCACGTTCTGGCCAAGGGCGCTGGTGGGAAGACCGCCCAGCAGGCCGCCGACCATAGAGGTGAGGCCCTGGGACACGATAGCGCCGGAAAGCTCGCGCTCGGTGGGCATACGGTCGATGGAGCCCAGGCAGGCAGCGGAGACGTCGCCGATAACCTGGATGGCGACCATGGGGAACACGACGGCGAGGGTAATGCAGACCTCGGGATCAAACTCGAGTGCGTAGGGCATGAGCTTGGGAAGGGCGAAGACCTGAGCGGTGGCGACGCTGGAGAAGTCGATCATGCCAAAGGGGATGGAGACAATCATGCCAACGATCATGCCAAAGAACACGGATCCCAGCTTGAGCGTGCCCTTGCCAAAGTTGGCGAGCGCAAAGACCACGGCGAAGGTGATAAGAGCGACGCACCAGGCCTGCGGGGTGCCCCACAGCGGCGTACCCATACCGCCGGCCATATACTTGACGGCCGTGGGATACAGCGAAACGCCGATGGAGAAGATGACCGTACCGGTCACGACGGGCGGGAACAGCCACTTAATCTTGCTGTAGGCCAGACCAAAGAGGACCGCGACGGCACCGCCGACAATCTCGCCGCCCAGCAGCGCACCAAAGCTAAAGCCCGAGGCACCCATGGCCTGCAGGGCCGGCAGGAACGCGAACGAAACGCCCATGACGATGGGCAGGCCGCCGCCGATGCG
>CABUSE010000208.1 GCA_902494135.1 uncultured Collinsella sp.
GAACCGGATACTGATGATCTCCCAGCTCCATGGAACGCTTGTCGAGGCCACGATGAGCTCGGCCGTCGTCGATGTATCGGGCGTGGGCTTTGAGCTCGGTATTTCGGGCAGCACTGCCGTCACGCTGCCTACGCCCGGCGGCGAGGTGCGCCTTTATACCCGTATGCAGGTGCGCGAGGACGCCATGACGCTCTTTGGCTTTGCCTCCAAGGACGAGCGCACGATGTTCGATCGACTCGTGTCCGTCTCGGGCGTCGGTCCGCGTCTGGCACTTGCCGTGCTTTCCACCTATACCGTGGGACAGCTGTATTCCCTGGTGATGGCCGAGGACGACAAGGGCATGGCCAAGGTGCCCGGCGTGGGCAAAAAGACCGCCCAGCGTCTCATTCTGGAGCTCAAGAGTACCTTTGCCAAGGACAAGGGCTTTGTTCCGGTCGACGTAATCCCCGGTCAGGTTGCGATGCCGGTCCCCGCCGCCACTCCCTCGGCGATCGATGATGCCCGCGCGGCGCTCCTTTCCATGGGCTTTAGCCCGCAGGAGACCGAGGTTGCCCTGAGCGGGTATGATGGGCAGGATATGCGTGTCGAGGACCTGCTCGGCGCGGCGCTTAAGCGACTCGGAATGGATGCGTGATGTGGGAAGCCGATGACTCTCAGGACCTGTGGGCGACGCCCGGCAACTCGCCGGCGGCATCCATGGCGCACGGTGAGCGCATGGTGGGCTCGGAACTGACACCCGAAGACCTCGATGTCGACCGTACCCTGCGTCCCCAGCGCCTAGACGACTACTGCGGTCAGGAGCATATCAAACAGAGCCTGCGCGTGCTGATCGAGGCGGCGCAGAGCCGTGGCGAGACGCTCGATCACGTGATCTTCTCGGGTCCTCCGGGCCTGGGCAAGACCACGCTGGCTACCGTTATCGCCAACGAGCTGGGCGCTCAGATCAAGACGACGAGTGGTCCGGCTATCGCGCGTACCGGTGACTTGGCAGCCATCCTGACTAACCTGCAGCCGGGTGACGTGCTGTTTATCGACGAGATCCACCGTCTTAACCGTTCGGTCGAGGAAGTCCTGTATCCCGCTATGGAGGACTTTGCGCTCGACATCGTGATCGGTAAAGGCCCGGCCGCTCGCTCGATTCGCCTAGATATTCCCAAGTTTACGCTGGTGGCGGCAACGACCCGTTCGGGTATGCTGACCGGCCCGTTGCGCGACCGCTTTGGCATTTCGTATCGCCTGGACTACTACACGGTCGAGGAGCTTGCTCAGATCGTGACGCGCTCGGCGACCATCTTGGGCGTGACGATAGACCATCCGAGCGCGCTCGAGATCGGCTCGCGCTCGCGTGGCACGCCGCGCTTGGCCAACCGTCTGCTCAAGCGTGTGCGCGACTATGCGCAGGTGCGCGGCAACGGTCCTATTGAGCTTGATATTTGCCGTCAGGCACTCGAGTTCTTCGAGATTGATGAGCTTGGTCTGGACTGGATGGATATTCGCATCTTGGAGACGCTTGCCAAGACGTTCTCCGGCCGTGCCGTGGGTCTGACGACCCTTGCCAGCGCGGTGGGCGAGGACCCGGGTACGCTCGAGGATGTTTATGAGCCCTATCTGCTGCAGTGCGGCTTGATGATTCGCACGCCCCAGGGTCGCCAGGCAACGCTTCGCACCTTTGAGCACTTGGGCATCGAGCCAGCCGTTTAGAGGCGGGTTTGTTTTGGCTGGTCTGTAGGCTATCGCTGAGCATTGGATAAACATATCGCCATTCATCGGTTACGGGTGTTTTACTATTGCGCGCCCGTGCTATGCTGAATTGGTCTTTTTCTCATCTGGTAACGAAAGGACCGCCCATGCCTACTGACATCGAAATCGCACGTTCCGTCACGCCGCTGCCCATTACCGAGGTGGCTAAGAACGCCGGCGTCGACGTAAAGCACCTGATTCCGTACGGCTTCGACAAGGCTAAGGTTGACTATTCGCTGCTCAACGAGCCGACC
>CABUSE010000209.1 GCA_902494135.1 uncultured Collinsella sp.
CTTCCATGAATGCGGCGCGGCCGCCGCGGCTGAATTAGACACTCACCATTGTCGGCCTAATCCGCGGTCTTTCATGCAGCAGGGGCTCTCAATGTTTTTATGTCCTGCTCATATCGTCTGTGCCGGCACTTTGGGACACTCTTTGTCCAGAGAGTGATGCAAGGGGCTCGTCCTTTGCTTTACTGAGATAAAGTGAACGTGTAGATTCGTAACCCACTCGCAACCGTTCTATGGCACGATATTGAACGAATGTATGCTATGCGCCCAAATCTTTTGGGCAGAGTGGGAGACAGTATGGTCAAGCTGTACGAGGACGGCATCTACCTGCGCGGCGGCAGCGAGGTTGTGCCTGCGGCCGAGGCCGCTGAGCGCGGCATTACGCAGACACCCGAGGATGCCAAGCGCGGCACCATCGCGTATTCGATCCTTCAGGCACACAATACGTCCGGCGACCCCGAGGCGCTCAAGATTCGCTTCGATGCCATGGCGAGCCACGACATCACCTTTGTCGGCATCATCCAGACGGCGCGTGCCTCGGGCATGGAGCAGTTCCCGCTGCCCTACGTGCTTACCAACTGCCATAACTCGCTGTGTGCCGTGGGTGGCACCATCAACGAGGACGACCACGTCTTTGGCCTCTCGGCTGCCAAAAAGTACGGCGGCATCTTCGTTCCGCCCCATATCGCGGTCATCCATTCCTTTATGCGTGAGAACTTCGCCGGCTGCGGCAAGATGATCTTGGGCTCCGACTCGCACACCCGCTACGGCGCTCTGGGCACCATGGCCGTGGGCGAGGGCGGTGGCGAGCTGGCAAAGCAGCTGCTGCGCGACACCTACGATGTCGCCTATCCCGGTGTCGTCGCCATCTACCTCACGGGCGCCCCGCGCCCCGGCGTCGGCCCGCACGATGTGGCACTCGCCATCATCCGTGCCGTCTTTGCCAAGGGTTACGTTAAGAACAAGGTTATGGAGTTCGTGGGCCCCGGTATCGCGAGCATGACGACCGACTACCGCAACGGCGTCGACGTCATGACCACCGAGACCACCTGCCTGTCGAGCATCTGGGCCACCGACGAGGACACGCACGCGTTTTTGACCATGCACGGTCGCGGCGAGGACTACCGCGAGCTCAAGCCCGCCGATGTTGCCTACTACGACGGCTGCGTCGAAGTCGATCTGTCGAGTATCAAGCCCATGATCGCGTTGCCGTTCCATCCTTCTAACGGCTTTGAGATCGACGAGCTCAACGAGAACCTCGAGGACATCCTGCATGAGGTGGAGCTCGAGGCCGCCAAGATCGGCGAGGGCAAGACGCACTTTAGCCTGCTCGACAAGATCGTCGACGGCAAGCTGCACGTGCAGCAGGGCGTTATCGCCGGCTGCTCGGGCGGCAACTACGACTCCGTGGTCCAGGCTGCTCGCGTGCTCAAGGGCGCTAACACCGGCTGCGGCGAGTTCTCGCTGTCGGTCTATCCCACGAGCCAGCCCGTGGCACTCGAGCTTACACGCCGCGGCTACATCTACGACCTTATGGAGGCCGGCGCGATTGTGCGCACGGCATTCTGCGGCCCGTGCTTCGGCGCCGGCGACACGCCTGCCAACAACGGCCTTTCGATCCGCCACACCACGCGCAACTTCCCCAATCGCGAGGGTTCCAAGCCGGGCAACGGTCAGCTGAGCGCCGTGGCCCTGATGGACGCCCGCTCCATTGCGGCGACGGCTGCCAACGGCGGCGTCCTGACGCCGGCGACCGACCTGCCCGAGGAGATTTGGGACGAGGCCTGCGAGTACACCTTTGACGACGCGCCGTACAAGAAGCGCGTGTACTGGGGCTTTGGCAAGGCTGAGCCGGCCGACGAGCTGGTCGAGGGCCCCAACATCAAGCCGTGGCCCGCGATGGAGCCTCTCGGCGACGACATCCTGCTCAAGGTGTGCTCCAAGATCATGGACCCGGTCACCACGACCGACGAGCTCATTCCCTCGGGCGA
>CABUSE010000210.1 GCA_902494135.1 uncultured Collinsella sp.
AGTCGTCGCACACGGCGAGCGCGCGGTGCGTCTCGAACTTGTACATGGCCTGCTCAAAGGCAAGGGCGGCCTGCTCGGCATCCTCGGTCACGGCAGCAGAGGCGGCACCGGCGGGAATGCAACCGTTGCGATAGGGGCTCTCGTCGCCCTCCTTGACGGCGACGCCGTAGAAGCAGCTGCGGGCCAGACGGTTGAACACGCCGGTCAAAAGGGCGCTCTCCTTAAGGGCCGGATCGATGACGCGCTTGTCATCGCAGGCGCGCACCTCGTTGCCGTCCTTGTCCTTGCCGGTCACGCGGGTGTCGTATGCCTTGGGGCTAAAGCTCACCGGCTTCTCGGACAGGCCGAGCGACAGCCAGTGCGCGCGCATCTGCTCGCAGGTGTAGTGGTTGAGCAGGTCGTCTGCCGGCGGGGGAGGCGTCTGCGAGGACGAGCTGGCCTTTTTGCCCATGTAGAGCAGGTGGTAGCAGGCGCTGACGGTGCTCTGCGTGAGGTCCCAGCCCAGGGCCTCCCACATGGCGGTCTGCGCGATGCAATAGAAGTAGATGTTGTCCTGGCCAATGAACTGGTAGATCTGTGCGTCATCCGAGCACCACCAGTCGCGCCAGTCGAGCGAGCTGTGCTGGTAGGTGGGCGCGGGGACCTGCGTGGAATCGGCGGCGGGCTCGCCCATGAGGGCGGCATCCTGGGCGGCGACGCCCTCGGTCACGCCGGCGGCCTTGGCATCGCGTGCGAGCACGGTGCGCGTATAGCTGATGGGAGCCCACAGGCTCTCGGGCCAGCACCAGCAGGTGACGTCGTTCACGCCGTCGACCTCGGGCACCGGAACGCCCCAGTCGATGTTACCGGTGATGCGGAAGGGCACGAGCGCCTTGCCGCTGCGGAAGCGCACGCCGCCGTTGGCGAGCACCGCGTGGGCATCGTCGCGCTCCTTCCAGCTGGGGAAGGTGACGGTAAAGCTGCTCTTGTTGCCCTCGGGCTCCAGCACGGTGTGCTCGGGAAGCTGATCCTCGACGGCATCGAAGGCCTCGCGGAACTTGTTCTGGATGTAGAGCTGGGCCGGCAGCAGCCACTCTTCCATGGTCTTGGAGACCACGGAGCGAACCTGCGGGTTTTGGGCGAGCTTGGCGGTGTAGGTCTTCATAAAGTCGAGGTAGGCCGGCAGGTCGAAGTAGAGGTTGTCGACCGGGCGCAGCTCGGGCACCTCGCCGGTGAGCTGGCTTTTGGGCGCGATGAGCTCCTCGGGCTCAAACTGGTGACCCAGGTCGCACTCGTCGGCGTACGCCTTCTCGGACTTGCAGCCCTGGATGGGGCAGCGGCCGATCACCTGGCGGCCGTTGAGGAACGTGCCGGCCTTGGCGTCGTAGAACTGCAGCGTGGAGCGCTTGGAGATGGTGCCCTGTTCGTGCAGACGCTCGATAATCTCGGCGGTCACCTCGTTGTGAATCTGCGCAGCCGGCTCAAGGCCCGAGCCGCCGTAGATATCGCAGCTGATGTTGTAGTTGTTGAGGGTCGCGGCCTGGCGGGAGTGATTGGACTCGACATACTCGGCGATGGACTTGTCGTAGCCCTCGTTCTCCTTGAGCTTGCGGTAGCTCTCCATGATGGGCGAGCCGTAGCAGTCGGTGCCCGAGGTGAAGATGACGTTCTCGCGGCCCAGACGGTCGCGCAGGAAGCGGGCGAAGAAGTCGGCCGGGACAAAGACGCCACCGACGTGGCCAAAGTGAAGGCCCTTGTTGCCGTAGGGCTCGCCGGCGGTAACGATGGCGCGGCGAGGCCAGCTGGGACGGTCGTTCATGGAGTATTTGGATGCCATGGGACTCCTTCGCATATGGTGAGAGCGCGGCCGGGCACAAGGCCTGGCGACGCAGTGGTCAATTCGTGCATATCGTTCGACATTATCGCACATGCGGACGGGTACGTGGCAGGGGCGCTATCCTAAGATGCTATGAATGAGATTTCCAACATACATGCGTTTGA
>CABUSE010000211.1 GCA_902494135.1 uncultured Collinsella sp.
TTCAATGCTCTGGGCGACCCCTCGCCGCTCACGCACTTTTGGTCGCTTGCCATCGAGGAACAGTTCTACCTGATTTGGCCGCCACTGCTGTTTGCCATGGTATCCATGCATGTGAGCAAACCCAACACGCGCCGCGTGGTTCTGGGCCTTGCCGCGGTATCTGCCCTCGCCATGATGGTGCTCTATAACCCCGCCGCCGACCCCAGCCGCGTGTACTACGGCACCGACACCCGTGTGTTCTCGCTGCTGCTGGGTGCCTGGATGGCCTTTATCCCCGATCGCGACCTGGCGCCGGTGCGTCTCGCTCGTCGTTTGGGGCTCAATCGCCTAGCTGGCGCCGCCAAGCACGGCAAGAACGCCGAGGGCAAGCCTGGCGAGAAGGCCGACGAAGCAGCCGAGACCGCCCCGGCACAGCCGAGCGCCCTCGTGCGTTTTTGGTCCTCGCCCGCATCCATCGATGTGTTGGGCGTCGTGGGTCTGGTTGGCCTTGCCGCCATGGTCGCGCTCACCAACGGCTACACCGCCTTCCAGTATCGCGGAGGCACGCTGCTGTGCTCGATCCTCACACTCATGGTCATCGCGGCCTGCGTGCAGCCCCAGGGAATGGTTGCCCGCGCGCTATCCGCCGAGCCACTCGTGTGGGTTGGCAAGCGCTCCTACAGCATCTACCTGTGGCACTATCCGCTGCTGCTCCTCATGAACCCGGTCGCCAACATCAACGATACGCCGTGGTGGCAGTACATTTTGCAGGTGTTGTTGGTGGTCGCCGTGGCAGAGTGCTGCTATCGCTTTATCGAGACTCCGTTTAGGAAGGGCGCCTTTGGGCGCACCGTCGCCGAATTCCGCGATGGCACCACCACGCCCGCCAACTGGGCACGCACGCACATCCCTGTCTGCGCAGCCTACGCTGTCGTGTTGGTCGTTGCACTGGGCGGCCTGATCTTTGTGCCCGAGACGTCTGCGCTGAGCGGCGAGGGCGCCGAAGTTCTGAACAAGGAAGCCAAGAACACCGCGCCCACCGACCAGCAGGCGGCCGACGACACCGACAAGGACAACGACGGCTTCCCCGATGGCTCCTACGATCTGCTTATGATCGGCGACTCCGTGTCGCTGCGTGCCGTAGACACCTTTGACGGCGTGTTCCCGCACAGCCATATCGATGCCGAAAAGGGCCGCCAGTTTGATGCGGGGCGCGCGACATTTGAGGGCTATATCCAGCAGAACCTTGCCGGCAAGATCGTGGTCTTTGCCCTGGGCACCAACGGCTTGGTAACCGACGACCAGATCGACGCCATCATGGCCGATGCGGGAGATAAGCGTATTGTGGTGTTTGTGAACACGCGCAGCCCGCAGCCGTGGGTTGGCTCTACCAACCAGGCCATCGCCAACGCCGCCACGCGCTACAAGAACGTGCGCGTTATCGACTGGTACGGATACAGCGCCAACCGCAACGACCTGTTCGATGGCGATGGCACGCACCTATCGACCACTGGCGTGACTGAGTACCTCAACTTGATCCACGACGCAGTCAAGAAGGACCTGCCCGTGCATCCCGAGGATCACGTCAACGATCCGCAGCCGGCAGCCGTCAAGTCTGCCACCGACGCACTCATCAATGCGCTTGCCTTCAAGCCGCACAAGTTGGGCACCGACAAGTAACCTGCAGCGCAAACTTCCCACATCCGGAGGGGGCGTCTGCCACGGCAGACGCCCCCTCCGGCAGTTAGGGACGTTCCTTATGTACCGGTACCTAGGGACACTCCTGGCGCAGCCAATGAAGACCTCTACGGATGAATTCCAGGCCGCTCCGTCGCTCCAGACATCGTTTCCGCGCCTCGCGCCTGCCCCAAACAATCAAAACAAGCCCTTTTCGCCGCACCCTCAAAGGTCTGTGGGCAAAAAAGGGCAAATATGAGTACTGTTACCATTTTAGTAGCAGGCAAAACCACCCAAAATGACGTCCGAGCGAACCCTACAA
>CABUSE010000212.1 GCA_902494135.1 uncultured Collinsella sp.
AGCATGCCAAACAGGTGGCCCGAGATACCTGCGCGGCCGCGCAGGTTACGGCCGACGGTCGCGATGAGCGCCAAGCCCTCGACAACCTCGATCTCGAGCGGCTCGACCTCCTGCTGGATGTCGCCCACAAGTGAGTACAGCGAGTCGTGCACATCCTGCTCCTGCACCACGGCGCCAAAGCGGTCGACACCGGTGGGCATGTGCTCGACGGAAACGTCATAGCGCTCGAACACCGAAAGCGCACGGCGCATAAAGCCGACGCGGGGCTTGGTGCGGTCGCGGGCGACGTTGATGGCGACAAAACCGCGCTTGCCGGTCACGCCGGTAATGATGGGCTCCGCCTCGCCTTCATCAGCCGTCTCGCTAATGATGGTGCCGGGGTCCTGTGGCGCATTGGTGTTCTTGATGACCAGCGGAATGCCGGCCTCGCGCACGGGGAACACGGCCTCCTCGTGCAGGACACTCGCACCCATGTACGAAAGCTCGCGCAGCTCCTCGTAGGTAACGCGGGCGATGGGCTGAGCCTCGGGAACAATACGCGGATCGGCAGAATAGAAGCCCGAGACGTCGGTCCAGTTCTCATACAGATCGGCGCCCAGGCACTTAGCCAAGATCGAGCCCGAGATATCGCCACCGCCTCGATCGAGCAGCTTGATCTGGCCCTCACGCGTCGCGCCGTAGAAACCGGGCATAACAAAGCCGCCCTGCTGGCCGTACTCCTGCACCAGCTCGGAGGTGCGATTCATGCTGAGCGTACCGTCGTGATGGAACGCCACAACCGTCGCGGCGTCCAGGAACGGTAGGCCCAGGTACTCAGCCATCAGGCGAGCGGTAAAGTACTCGCCGCGGCTTACGAGCTCCTCAGTAGAGTAACCACCGGAGCGGGCGCGCTCGGCAAAGGCCGCGAACTCCTCACGGATGGGATAGGTGAGCTCCAGCTCGTCAGCGATATCAAAATAGCGCTGGCCAATGTCCTCGAGCAGCTCCTCACACGACACGTGATACTTAACGTGAGCGTTAACCAGGTAGAGCAGGTCGGTCACCTTGGTATCGCCCTTAAAGCGGCGACCGCAGGCGGAAACCACCACAAAACGGCGGGCCGGGTCGGCATCGACGATGGCCTTGATCTTCTTAAAGTGTTCGGCGTCGGCGACCGACGAGCCGCCAAACTTGGCAATCTTAATCATGGGCTGGAGGTTACCTTTCTAAAAAGCCTCTGCGAACCTATTTTGCGCGCTCTGATACCATGGTTTCACCGATTGGGACCAAGGCATCCGAGGAGCAGTGTTATATGGGAACTTATCATAGTACACGAGGACGCACTTTATCGTGCTCAAGTAAGGTGGCAATCCGCACCGGCATCGCTCCCGACGGGGGTTTGTTTGTCTCGGACGAGCTCGGCACCCAGCAGGTCGATATCAGCTCGCTTGCAGATAAATCGTACTTTGAAATCGCTCAAGATGTGTTGGGAATGTTACTGAATGATTACACGGCCGAAGAAATTTCGGCGTGTGTCGACGAGGCATACCGCGGCACGTTCGCGAGTGAAGAGGTTACGCCGCTCGTCAAACTCGACGCTGCGCCGGGCGCTGACGCCCCTCAGACCTATGTGATGGAGCTCTTTGGCGGCCCCACGAGTGCCTTTAAGGACGTCGCCCTGCAGATGCTCCCCCGCTTGATGGCCCGCACTTCCGCCAAGGACGGCGGCGCCGAGCGCATCATGATCGTCACCGCCACGTCGGGCGACACGGGCAAGGCAGCACTCGCCGGCTTTGCCGACGCTCCGGGCACGGGCATCACCGTCTTTTATCCCGAGGGCAAGGTCAGCCGCGTCCAGAACCTGCAGATGTCCACACAGGAGGGCGATAACGTCGCCGTCTGCGGCATCCGCGGCAACTTCGACGATGCCCAGAGTGCCGTCAAGCGCATCTTTGCCGATAAGGAGCTTGCCGAGCG
>CABUSE010000213.1 GCA_902494135.1 uncultured Collinsella sp.
CCGGCAACCAGACGCGAAAGCTCACGATAGTGCGGCGTCATAACCAACGGCTGCTCGCGACGATACATCTCGGGGTTACTATCAATACCGTCAATGGCAATCTTAGCAAGGCAGTTGAGTGCATCGGCATCCAAAATAAGCGGTACATCAAGCTCGAGCAAGCCCGAAACCACCTGCATAGCGCCGGCAGACGTCGTCATACCGGGACCGCACAGTACGCAGCTGTACTTCTTTGCAATCTCGCACACCGTCATGCGCGCAGCGGCGCCAAAGGAGCCGCGGGAATCAGACGGAATAGCAAAGACGGGAATCGAAGGAAGTGCCATGCGAATAAGATTAGCGCAGGCGTCAGGAGCCGCGACTGCCACGTAACCAGCACCCGCGCGAGCTGCAGACTTGGCCGCCATAATGGCAGCACCAGGATATTGCGCAGATCCGGCGACAATAAGCACAGAGCCACGGGAATACTTATCGATATTCGTAGGAAGTGGAGCAAAGTAATCAACTAAGTCACCGGGCTCGACAATCTCGGCGGCGTGGTCGACATCATCGATGACCTCGTCAAGACGGTCGTAAAGATTGCCGCAGATCAAATCGCCAGCATACTCAGGGCCATCAGCGCTATACAGACCAATCTTGGGCGCAATCATCGTCACCGTATGCTCGGCACGAATGCAGTCGTCATCAACAACGCCCGTCTCGGCATTCAGGCCCGAGGGGACATCAATGGATACGACACAATCGGCGCATTCATTGACCGTAGGAATCCAGATGGAGAACGGCGCACGCAGATTCCCGTGGAAACCGGTACCAAAAATGGCATCGACAACAACATCGGCCTTATCGATCAAAACCTCGAGTTCGTCACGCGAAGGGCCGACGCAAACGTGAACATCGCGGCCGGCAGTACGACGAGCAACATGACGTGCCAGAGCAGCAGGAATCTCATCCGGTTCAACCGGAGAAACGATATCCACGTCCACACCCTTATGGCTCAGGATATCGGCGGCAACCCAACCGTCGCCGCCATTATTACCAAAACCGACCAGAACGAGAACCCGATCGGGATTGAGCTTCAAGACCTCGTTGGCGGCAAACTCACCCGCTAGCTCCATAAGCTCGGCCTTCGAAGTCCCTTCGCGTTCGATGATATCCTCGAGACGAACGACTTCTTCGGTACTCAAAACCGGTTTCATCTATGCTCCTAGCGTATCTTGCGAAGCATCGCCCAGGTGCTCCGTCAATGCTGAATTCTGCAGCTGCTCAAGCTCATCTAAAACAGAGCGAGCCTCTTTAAATGTCTGCGCAACGCGTTTCTTGGTGCTCACCTTTTCATCTTTTGGCTTAGGCCGAGCATCTTCGGTAATCGCGATGGCATTCGCAACGGCTAAGTCTCCTGTAAGCGTAATGGAAAGAGCGACCTCAACAACACCCAGCTCATGAGCGATCTCGAGTGCACGGCCCGAAAGCAGCGCCTTCGGTTTGCCGAGTTTATCACGCGTTACCGAAACATCCTTACGACCCACGCCTTGACTAAAACCCGTGCCGAGAGCTTTAAGCACCGCCTCGCGCGAAGCAAAGCGGCTCGCATAGTGAGCAGCGGGACGCGATGATGCATCGCAATACGCACGCTCTTCTTCGGTAAACACACGCCGAGCAAACGACGGCGTCTTTTCAAGAATTGATTTCATCCGGGAAATCTCGACGATATCAACGCCGATACCAGCTTCAGCCATGTTCACCTCCATATCGCACAGACTAAGTTATTGTAGCCCGTTCACAGAAGATGCGACAAACGAGGGTTATAAAACACAGCTACTATGTGAGACAAAAGCCCGTAAACGCAAAAAAGGGGGAGGCCGCGAGGCCTCCCCCTTCTCAGTTCAAGCGTACGGCTCGGTGCCGTCCACCGGTCAGCGGCGCCCTGGCCTCCCACGGGCTGACCCCGCAGTA
>CABUSE010000214.1 GCA_902494135.1 uncultured Collinsella sp.
GCGCGACAAGGAGCTCATGCCCAAGTTCGAGGTCGCCAAGCGTCTGCTTGCCTGGCTCAACGAGGGCAAGCGCGCCGCATCCATGGAGATGACCGACGAGGAGCGTGCCGCCGCCAAGGGCCTGTTCCTGCTCACCATGAAGCCCATCCTGTATGTGGCAAACGTGGACGAGGATATGCTCAACGACGATCTGGCGCCCATCGATGGCGTCAAGCCTTTGCCCATCTGCGCCAAGATCGAGGCTGAGCTTTCTGAGCTCGATCCCGAGGATGCGGCCGACTACCTGGAGAGCTTGGGCCTGGAGCAGCCCGGTCTGGACGTGCTCGCGCAGGCAGCCTACAAGCTGCTCGGCCTGCAGTCGTTCTTTACGGCCGGCGAGATGGAGGTCAAGGCCTGGACGGTTCGTCAGGGCGCGACCGCCCCGCAGGCCGCCGGCGTCATCCACACCGACTTTGAGCGCGGCTTTATTAAGGCCGAGGTCATTGGCTACGACGACTACATCGAGCTCGGCGGCGAGCAGGGCGCCAAGGCCGCCGGCAAGCTGCGTATTGAGGGCAAGGACTATGTCATGGCCGATGGCGACGTCGTGCACTTCCGCTTTAACGTGTAAGGACGACGCATATGTTTAAATATGGCAAAAAAGCTGGCTACATGGGTATTGCACTGCTCGTGCTTGCGGTGATTCCGCTGGTGGTCGCAGCGTGCGTTATCCCCAACATTGGTCCCGAGGTGGCAACAAAGTTTAATGCCGCCGGCGAGGCGACGCGCTGGGGCAAGAGCTACGAGTTGCTGGCACTGCCGGTGCTCAACCTGCTGCTGAGCGTGGCGACGTACTTTACGGCGGGACGCCAGGCTAAAAACAATGATGACTCCGCCGCCATGGCGCGCATCGTGTGCGAGCGCTACCTGCGCAACGGTTGCATCACGGGTGTGTTCCTCAACGTGGTCAACGTTTACTTTATGTACTCGGCGATTACCGGAACGGGCTTTGGCCTTGGTTTCTAGCTTGTCCTTTTAGGCAACGAGTCTGCACATATATTCAATGGCTGCTGCGAGGCCGCCGCTCGATCGTGGTTTAAAGACCATGTCGGCGGCGGTCTCGTTTTCGTATCCGGCGCCACGAAGGGCGAGTGCGATGCCGGCTTCTAGAAGGAGCGGCAGGCCGCGTTGGCTGGTTGCGATTACGGCAGCCTGATTGAGCGGGCAGCTGTGCGTTTGGCATTGGATGGCAAGTTCACCTTGCGCCGGGCAAGGGATCAGAACGGCGGCGACGCGACTTGATAGCAATGCAAATGCTGTGCGCTCATCGGGCGAAAGGCATTCAGCTTCAACGACGACGAGCTTGGGCGGTGCGCTGTTTGTGCGAAGCATGGCTCGGTACATGCGGACCGAAGAACCCGACATAGAAAACTCCTGTGTATTCGTTTAAACGTAAACTATAGTTTACGTTTTTGTTCAGCTCCATTTCAAACTCGGCTGCATGGACGAACGTGCGAAACAGATTCTTGGCAAGCGAGTCGAGCAGACGCGCAGGGACCTTGGTATCTCCAAGGTTGATTTTTGTGTGGCGACAGGAATCAGCCGACCCTACCTCGACCGAATCGAAGATGGGACGGCAAATTTCACGCTCAAGGTTCTATTTAAGATCGCACCCGCACTCGGCATGACGGTGTCAGAGCTTCTCGAGGGGATCGAATAGGGGATACCCGTCGATAACTGAATTACGCCATCGGGACGCGGTCGTGGTTGACTTGGCTGTAGAACAGGCGCTGAATCTCGGCCGCATCACGTGATTGGCCGAGCGCCCACATGGTTTTGGCCATGAGCGTCTCGGTGGTCATGTCGTCGCCGCGCAGAATGCCCGGATGATCGGCGTAAGCACGGCCGACCTCATAAACGCCCAGATCGAGGCCCTCTTCGGGGACCTGCGTGGTCATAACGACGGTGCGGCC
>CABUSE010000215.1 GCA_902494135.1 uncultured Collinsella sp.
GCGCGCTCTGCCGCCTCGGCCTCGCGCTGACGAGCGCGGTCCTCGTTCTCAAACTCGATATCGTCCTCAATCTCATCGCTCGGATTGAGCAGCTCGTCCAGACTCACACCATAGAGCTTGGCGAGCGAGATCAGGTTCTCGGTATCGGGCGAGCTCTCCGCGCGCTCCCATTTACTGACCGCCTGGCGCGACAGTCCCAGCTTTCGTGCCAGCCCTTCTTGACTAAAGCCTTTGCTGCGGCGAAGGTCGGCGAGCCGCTGCGCAGTTTCTACATTCATGGTTCCTCCTATGTGATGCCAGCCGTACCGCCGGACCGCTTTTGTTCTTAAGGCGCCTTGCACAGTTAAAAATCTATCCGCCACCGCCAAAAGCATGCCACCTATTCTAGTGAGATTTTTGACAACTGGCGGTTGCGGGCACATATGAGCTGCGGAAATGTGTCCAAACAAAGCAATGAGCCGCAGCTCGGTTGTCCCCGTTGCGGCGTTAACGGTAGTATGGTCGTACTGTTTATTCCGCACCGCCAACGGAGGGAGTTCCGCGCCGTGAACCGCGATTTCGCCTCATCGCTCATCCAGCTCAACAACACGTTCTATCGCGAGCACTCCGCTTCCTTTTCCGATACGCGCCAGGCCCCGTGGCCCGGCTGGGTACGCACCATGGATATCGCGCTCGAACAGCTCGACGTCGCCACGATCGAGCATCCCGTCCGCGTCTTCGATCTTGCCTGTGGCAATATGCGATTCGAGAACTTTGCCGCCGGCGGCGCACTTGCCGCCAAGGGCGTCGATGGCGCAAACCCCTCGGCAGATGCCAGCTGCCCGTTTGAGTTCTATGGTGTCGACTCGTGCCAAGACCTGGCCATCGATGCACATGGCCACGCGCTGCGCATTCCCAACCTGCACTTCCAGGAACTCGACGTGCTCGACGCCCTTATGAAGCTCAACCCCGCCGAGACGCCCGACGTGCTTTTCGACGCCCCGCTCGCCGACATCTCGGTCTGCTTTGGCTTTATGCACCATGTGCCGTCGTGCGAGTACCGTGTACGCGTGCTCGACGCCCTGGTGCGCCAGACGCGCCCGGGCGGCATCATCGCCATCAGCTTTTGGAAGTTTATGAACGACGAGCGCATGGCGCGCAAGGCTGTTCGCGCCGAAGCCCGCGCCGAGCTCACCCCGCCGTTTGAGGGTTACGATTCCGCACAGTTTGAAGCCGGCGACCACCTCATCGGCTGGCAAAACGACCGCCACGCCTACCGCTATTGCCATCACTTTGACGATCAGCAGATCACCGACCTGGTGCGCGGCGTCCGTACGTTCTACAAGAGCGGCGAGGTCCCCGTGCGCGAGCTTGAGCGCTTCCATGCCGACGGTCGTAGCGGCGAGCTCAACCGCTATGTGATTCTCAAGCGCCTGTAGGCACCGACGACTCGCCGCCGAGCCGCACCACATCTTTCGGGCAATCTATGCCCGCCCTTTTCAACCCATTGACGGAACGCGCGGCCATGCGTTTCGCATTTATGACCAAGGAGCCTCATGGGAGCCGTCCACGTTCGCACGCCTAAGAACTTTGTGCTCGAGGAGCGCCTGGAGCGCTACGCCGATGCGATCGAGACGAACCCCGAGGCTTATGCCGGAGATTGGCGCGAGGCTTGTGCGCCAGCTGGCAGCAAGCCCTTCGAACACCTTCACCTGGATCTTGGCTGTGGCAAGGGAACGTACCTTGTAGAGCGCGCGGGCCACGAGCCAAACACCCTCTTTATCGGCATGGACCAGGAGCCCATCTGCATTGCCTATGCCGCGCAGAAAATCTGCGAGCAGGAGCTATCCAACGCACTCGTCCTGCCCCGAGGCGCCGCATCGCTGCCACAGCTATTTGCCGCAGGCGAGCTCGATGCCATCACCATCAACTTTCCCACGCCGCAGCCCAAGGCCAAGTACGCCAAAAA
>CABUSE010000216.1 GCA_902494135.1 uncultured Collinsella sp.
ACCATCAGGTTTTGGTATACCTTGCCGATCTTGACCATGGCACCGGTCGAAATCATGTTGAGAATGAGCTTTTGAACCGTTCCCGCCTTGAGCCTCGTTGAGCCGGTCAGCACCTCGGGACCGGGCACGGGCTCAATGGCAAGATCTGCGCTCTCCCCGATCTTCGACCCTTGGTTGCAGGCAATTGCAATGGTCTTGCACCCAGTTGCCTTGGCGTACGCAAGGCCGCCCACCACATAAGGAGTACGGCCGCTTGCCGCCAGGCCAACGACAAGATCCTTGTCCGAGAGTCCACGCTCCCGCAGGTCGCTCGCGCCAAGCTCCTCGCTATCTTCGGCACCTTCGACAGCCTTGATAAACGCCGTCTCGCCTCCGGCAATGAGCCCGACAATCAGATCGGGTGACACGCCAAACGTGGGCGGACACTCCGAAGCGTCGAGTACGCCCAGACGACCGCTGGTGCCTGCGCCCATGTAAAAGACGCGCCCGCCGCGCTCGAGTGTCTCAGCAGCCCAGTCGATTGCCATGGCAACCTGGGGCAACACTTTCGTGACCGACTGGACGGCACGAAGATCCTCATCGTTCATCGTCGTGACGATTTGCAGCGATGTCATCGTATCGAGGTCCATTGACCTTTGATTACGCTGTTCGGTCGTGAATTTTGTTAAATCGAGCATTTCATTCACCTCATCTTTCCTGTTTCTCGATGTAGTTTTGCTTTATGACATGCGTCGCCCGTTCGTAGTCGCTGGCAACGTAAGCAGCGTACAGGGCATCGACAACCATAAGCTGGGCCATACGCGAAGCCATGGCACCGCTGCGGACCAAGGGTTCACTCGCAGCGACGCCGAGCACGGCATCGGCCATGGTGGCAAGCTTGGATGATCCATCTACTTTGGTAACGGCCACAACGGGACAGTTGTGACGTTGAGCCTCGGCGGTGCAGTCCAGCACCTCTTGCGTCAAGCCCGAGTAGCTAAAGGCGATTGCCATATCGCCCTCATGCATGTTCTTGGCACATAAGAGCTGATCATGCCAGTCGTCGTACAGATGGCACTCTTTGTCGACACGCATGAGCTTTTGCGCCAGGTCGTGCGCGACCAAACGAGAGGCACCAATACCGAACAGATTGACCGCGCGTGCCCGCTTAAGACGGGCCGCGCATCGCTCCAAGACGTTGTAATCGAGCGTTCGCGCCGTCGCCTCGATTGTGCGCACGTTGCTTTTCATCACCTTCCCCACGATACGTTCGACGCTGTCATCCATGGAGATGTCCTCGAGGGCTATGTCTTTCTTGTCACCTAAGAGCGCCAGCTCGGCAATCAGTTCGCGCTGGAACTCCTTGTAGCCCGCAAAACCCAAACGCTTGCAAAAGCGCAAAATGCTCGAGGGCGAGGAGAACGTGACATCGGCAAGACCGCGGACGGACAGCCCGACCACCTCGTGCGGATGAGCGCTTACATATGCGATGACATTGCGTTCCGCCGGGCTCGCGCTGAGCTCACGCTCGCGAAGCCGCAAAAGCAATCCGTTTGCCATCTCAAACACCTCCGTTGAGAAGAATTAAAGACCAACGAACGATTCGTACCGGATACAAACAGCTTTTGCGGTACATTGTGCCGCATCGTGGCGCACAAAGGGCGAGCGTTCTACCGCTCGCCCCTCAAATCCGACCGCTCGGAAATACGCGCGACACAAAATAATTCAACGAGGCCGCATTATCAGAAACGGGTTTGTTACCGGCTAGCGCCTCGCATGGGCGCCGATCGGCCGAGTCACATGGCGCACCAACGCCGCTGCCAGCAATACCAACAGCATGGCGGTGACATAGCCCGCAGCATCGAATCCTAAATCGATAACGTCGAAATGCCTGCCGGGAACAAAGATCTTATGCACC
>CABUSE010000217.1 GCA_902494135.1 uncultured Collinsella sp.
GAAATGAGCGTCGCCTGCTTTTGCGTGGGGTCGATGCGTGCCAGGATAATCGAGTCGGCACGATACGTATCCTCGCCCGGACGGCCGTCGGTGCCAAGAAGCAGCACGTAGAACGGATCCTTTGCCTCATCGGTGTCAACCAGAACCCGACGCAGATTGTCGGTAATGACATTAGAATCGCCGAGCTTGCCCATAATGGTGGCAAACCACAGGCCGGCAGCGGTAGTGGCACTCAGCAGCACGCCAAGCACGACAATGAGCGCGACGTGACGAATCGTGTGGCTACGACGACGTTGACGAGCGCGCTCGGAATAGCGAGCCACGTTATCGCGACTGTAGATCTTGGCCTGCGCACCAGTTGAGGGTCTTCGGGCGGTGGTATCCGCGAGGGGATTTTTATTAAACATAGGCAACCTGTATTAGTAGATGGCGGGATCGGGGACGGTAGCATGCTCGACATGCGCGCCGAGCGCCTGCAGCTTTTCGACAAACTGCTCGTAGCCGCGCTTGATGTGATGGATGGCCGAAACCTCGGTCGTCCCGTCGGCGATCAAGCCCGCTACGACGAGGGCCGCTCCGCCACGCAGATCGGGCGAGGTAACCTGTGCACCCGAGAAGCCCTTGACGCCATGAATCATGGCATGATGGCTCTCGATACGAATGTCGGCACCCATGCGCACCAGCTCAGAGGCAAACATAAAGCGATTCTCGAAGATGTTTTCGGTAATAACGGAACTGCCGTCGGCAAGGGCGGAGAGCACCATAATCTGCGCCTGCATGTCGGTCGGGAAACCGGGGAACGGAAGCGTCTGGATGTCGACCGGCTTGATACGCTCGGCACGGTTCACATGGACGCCATCTTCGACGCGCTCGCAGTCGATACCCATGAGCTCCATCTTCTTGAGCACCATGCCCAAGTGAATGGGGCAAAAACCCGTGACGTCGACACCGCGATCGTCGGCCATCAACGCACCGGCAACGATAAAGGTACCGGCCTCGATGCGGTCGCCCACCACGCGATGGGTAACGGGATGGAGCTCTTCCACGCCTTCGATAGTCACGACGGGCGTACCGGCGCCGACAATCTTGGCGCCCATCTCCTTGAGCATGTTAGCGAGATCGACGATCTCGGGCTCGCGGGCGGCATTATCGATAACCGTGGTGCCCTGTGCGCGCACAGAGGCCATGATGAGGTTCTCGGTCGCACCGACGCTGGCGAACTCGAGCGTGACGGTGGTACCGCGCAGACCTTGGGGCGCATTAGCGTTGATGTAACCGTGGGCGGTATCGAACTCAACGCCCAGGGCCTCAAGACCAAGAATGTGCATATCGATCTTGCGAGCACCCAGGTTGCAGCCGCCCGGCATGGCAATTTTGGCGCGATGGAAGCGGCCCAGCAGGGGTCCCATGACGGCGGTGGACGCGCGCATCTTGGCAACGAGCTCGTAGGGGGCCTCCCATGAATCGACCTGAGAGGTATCAATCTCGAGCGTGTGCTCGTCGAGAACATCGATCGTAGCGCCCATGCCTTTGAGCACCTTGCCCATCACGTGGACATCGGAAATATCGGGCACGTTCTGCAGCGTCGTCTTGCCCGGCGCCAGAAGCGTTGCCGCCATGAGTTTGAGCGCGGAGTTCTTGGCGCCCGAAACGGGCACGGAGCCTCCGATGGCGTGGCCACCCTCAACGCGGATAATATCCAAGGTCTACCCTTTCAAAAAGCATGCCCGGGGTGGCTGGGCCATCCCGGGCATGATGTGTTCGCAAATGGTCGAACGCTAAATCGTTTGACTATTGGGCAAGCTTGAGCTTACACCATGCGATTTCATTATAGAGGTAGGCGCGGCGTGCATCATCCTCCGACAAATTACCCAGCTTC
>CABUSE010000218.1 GCA_902494135.1 uncultured Collinsella sp.
CATCCGAAAACGGAGATTCAAATACCCATGATTGCAAAGACCATTCGCACCTGTTTTCCGATCGCTGCGGCTGCCGTTTCCGACAAGGCCGAGGAGATCAACAAGCTCAACGTCTTCCCCGTACCCGACGGCGACACCGGCACCAACATGTCGCTCACGCTCACCTCGGTGACCAAGGAGCTTTCCGCCCTTCCCGCCGATGCCGATATGGAGGCCATCGCCGGCGCCATCACCCACGGCTCCCTGATGGGTGCCCGCGGTAACTCCGGAGTCATCACCTCGCAGATTCTGCGCGGCGTGGCCGAGGGTCTTGTCTCTGCCGACGAGCCTATTACGTCCGCCAACATTGCCTTCGCCTTCCGTCGTGCCGTCAAGGTTGCCTTCCAGGCTGTCCGCAAGCCCATCGAGGGCACGATCCTCACGGTCCTGCGCGATGTCTCGACCAAGGCCGATGAGTGCGAGAAGAAGAAGTTCTCGGCCGAGGATGCGCTCGATGCTATCGTCGTCGAGGCGTACCAGTCCGTCGCCCGCACGCCCGACCTGCTGCCCGTTCTGAAGGAGAACGGCGTGGTCGACTCCGGCGCCTTTGGCTTCGCCATCTTCCTTGAGAACTTTGTGGCTGCAGCACTTGGCCGCAGCACCGTTGTCGAGGATTTCTCCGCCACGTTTGATTCCGCTGTCTCTGCCCGCGACGCGGCCCTTGGTCGCGTTGAGATCGAGGCCAACGACGATTGGGAGGGCTCGGAGTTCCGCTACTGCAACGAGTTCCTGTTTAAGGCCGACGCCCCGTTTGACGAGGACGAGTGCCTTAAGTTCCTGGGTTCCATGGGCGACTGCGAGCTTCTCGTGGGCGCCTATCCCGACTACAAGATCCATGTGCACTCCAACACCCCCAACCTGGTGCTCGAGCACATGCTGCAGCTCGGCCAGATCTATGAGGTCTTTATCCACAACATGGAGATGGAGGCCCACGACCGTACCGCCAAGATCCACGAGGATCAGGAAAAGGCCGCCGAGCCCGCCAAGGCGCTGGGCTTTGTCGCCGTTGCCGCCGGTTCCGGCGAGGCCGACATCCTCAAGTCCCTCGGCGTCGACGTGATCGTGTCCGGTGGCCAGACTATGAATCCCTCGACCGCCGACCTGCTGGGCGCGGTGGACCAGGTCAACGCGACCTCGGTCATCATCCTGCCCAACAACGGCAACATCCGCATGGCCGCTGAGGCTGCTGCTTCAGCCTGCACCGACAAGAAGGTCGCCGTCGTTCCCACCAAGACCGTCCCGCAGGCCTTCTCCGCGCTGTTCGCGGTCCTGCCCGATTCCGAGCTCGAGGATGCCGTCGCCGCCATGGTCGACGCCATCAGCGAGGTCCGCGATGGCGAGGTCACCCGCGCCGTGCGCGACTCCAGTGCCTCTGACGGTTCTCCGATTCACTCCGGTGACGTCATGGGTATCATCGCCGGCTCCATCGACGTGGTCGGTTCCGACGTGAAGCAGGTCACGCTCGACTGCATCAACCGTATGCAGGAGGAAGAGGAGGGCGACGCGCTGACGATTCTGGCCGGCGAGGAGCTGTCCGATGAGGCCTTCCAGGAGATCGTCGACGCTATCGAGGAGGCTCAGCCCGATCTGGAGATTGACGCCCATCGTGGCGAGCAGCCGCTCTATCCCGTGATCTTCTCGATCGAGTAGGCAACTGCCCATGTCCGAGCTGTGCTCCGTGCCGCGCGTCTCGGAGCGCTTTGCCCAGAGCAATGCGCTCGACGAGGATATCGCGCGACTCAAATATGTTTCGGGTAAACGTGAGGAGGCCCTTCGCCGTCTGGGAATTCGGACGGTGGGGGACCTCCTTCTCCATATCCCTCA
>CABUSE010000219.1 GCA_902494135.1 uncultured Collinsella sp.
AACGCACTCGTCCTGCCCCGAGGCGCCGCATCGCTGCCACAGCTATTTGCCGCAGGCGAGCTCGATGCCATCACCATCAACTTTCCCACGCCGCAGCCCAAGGCCAAGTACGCCAAAAAACGACTCGTCCATGTCGACCATTTGATGCTCTACCGCCCGCTCTTTGCAGCCAACGCCACCGTCACGCTGCGCACCGACAGCAAACCATTGCGCGATTACGCCCTGGGACAGTTTGCCGCGGCCGGCTACGACACGCTTTGGGTAAGTGACGACGTACGCCGCGACCATCCCGAGCATCCCGAGACCGAGTACGAGCGCCGCACGCGCGAGATGGGTGCCGCCGTCTATGGCATTCGCGCCACACCTGGAGCGCAGCCCAGCGATGAACAGCTCGCGGCGGGCCGCGCGCAGGAGCAAAGCCTTGCCTGCTACCTGCCCGAAAACCTCGATGCGCTCACCTATGTACCTCTGGGCATGGAAGAGGCCGTCGAGAACTTTAGAAACCGCGCCCGCAAAGGCAAGAAGCGCCTGCCGCAAGAGCACTAACTTCACGCGCCCATTTCCTGCATTTTCTTGCCTGCGAACGCATCGATGCGACGCTACGCCATAATGGATGGCGGACAAACGGCGAGAGAAAGCAAACACATGGCACAGACCACGACAGATACCGCCGCCAGCACCGTCTCCGGCGCCGGGGCCGCCAGCTCATTCTCGGGCGGCACGGGAACCGAAGCCGAGTTTGGCTCGCTCGGCGCGCTCTCCCCCACCTGGTGGGAGCCCGAGGATGGCAGTGAGCCCGAACCATGGCTCACGCCCGATCAGGCCTTCGAACGCTTCTTTGAATGGACGAGCAACCGCGGCATTGAGCTGTGGGATCACCAAGAAGAGGCCCTCATGGACCTGGCGGCCGGCGATCACGTCATTTTAGGCACACCGACCGGGTCGGGTAAATCGCTCGTCGCGCTGGGCATGCTCTTTATGGGCATGGCACAGGGCAAGCGCTGCTATTACACGGCCCCCATCAAGGCCCTGGTCAGCGAAAAGTTCTTCGATCTGGTACAGGTGCTCGGCCGCGATAACGTCGGCATGATCACCGGCGATACGCATATCAACACCAAGGCACCCGTCATCTGCTGCACGGCCGAAATCCTTGCCAATGACGCGCTGCGCGAGGGCGAAGATGCCGATGTTGGCTGCGTCGCCATGGACGAGTTCCACTACTTTGCCGACCCCGACCGCGGCTGGGCCTGGCAGGTGCCGCTGCTCACCCTGCCCCACACGCAGTTTATGCTCATGAGCGCCACGCTCGGCGATGTCACCGCCATCGCCGCCTCACTCGAGGAGCACACCGGCGCTACCTGTGACTTGGTCGTCGATGCCCCACGCCCCGTGCCGCTGAGCTACGACTACGTGACGACCTCGCTCGAGGGCACCGTCGAGCTCGCGATGCGTCGCGGCGAGGCCCCGCTCTATATCGTGCACTTTAGCCAGGATGCCGCACTTGCGACGGCACAATCGCTCGCCAATTTTGGCATCGCCAGCAAGGAGCAGCGCGAAGCCATCAAAGACGCGGCAAAGGGGACGAGCTTCTCGACGGCCTTTGGCAAGATTCTCAAACGTCTGCTTGGATGCGGCGTCGGCGTGCACCATGCCGGCATGTTGCCGCGCTATCGTCTGCTGGTCGAGCGCTTGGCACAGCAGGGCCTGTTGCCCGTCATCTGCGGCACCGATACGCTCGGCGTCGGCATCAACGTACCCATCCACACCGTGGTGCTCACCGCGCTCACCAAGTTCGATGGCTACAAGATGCGTCGTCTGCGCGCCCGC
>CABUSE010000220.1 GCA_902494135.1 uncultured Collinsella sp.
CCCCCAGACGGGACGCCAACACGATAGAGAGGAGAGGCATGCAGTACTCACAGGAAGTGGAGAACATGTGCCCCGTTGCCAAGGGTGCATACCACGGCCCCGCACCCATCCCCGAGGAGGGCAAGTGGGTCCAGGCTAAGGAGATTTCCGACATCTCCGGTCTTACGCACGGTGTGGGTTGGTGCGCACCTCAGCAGGGCGCCTGCAAGCTCACGCTGAACGTCAAGGACGGCATCATCGAGGAGGCCCTCGTTGAGACCATCGGCTGCTCGGGTATGACCCACTCTGCCGCCATGGCTTCCGAGATCCTTCCCGGTAAGACCATCCTCGAGGCCCTCAACACCGACCTCGTCTGCGACGCCATCAACGTTGCTATGCGCGAGATCTTCCTGCAGATCGTTTACGGCCGCAGCCAGACCGCGTTCTCCGAGGGCGGCCTGCCCGTGGGCGCCTCCCTCGACGACCTCGGCAAGGGCCTTCGCTCTCAGGTCGGCACCATGTTCGGCACCAAGGCCAAGGGCGCTCGTTACCTCGAGCTCGCTCAGGGCTACGTCACCCGCATGGCTCTCAACGACAAGAACGAGATCATCGCATTCGAGTTCCTGAACCTCGGCAAGTTCACCGACGCCGTCAAGGCCGGCAAGACCCCCGAGGAGGCCATCGCTGGCGCTATGGGCCACTATGGTCAGTGGGAGAACGCTGCCAAGTACATCGACCCGCGCACCGACGAGGAGACTCACTCCGTCGCCAGCGTGTTCCCGGTTCACGAGTAGAAAGGGAGGGAAATAACTATGACTGTTACGTTCGAAGGTTACGAGCGCCGCGCTGACAAGATCAACAAGTGCCTCGCCGACAACGGCATCGCCTCCCTCGAGGAAGCTCTGCAGATCTGCACCGACAAGGGCTTCAACCCGCGTGAGATCGTCAACAACACCCAGTCCATCGCCTTCCAGAACGCCGAGTGGGCCTACACCCTCGGTTGCGCTCTCGCTGTCAAGCGTGGCGCCAAGTCCGCTTCTGAGGCTGCCGCCATCATCGGCGAGGGCATCCAGGCCTTCACCGTTCCCGGCTCCGTCGCCGAGGACCGCAAGGTCGGTCTGGGCCACGGCAACCTGGGCGCTATGCTGCTCTCCGACGACACCGAGTGCTTCGCCTTCCTGGCCGGTCACGAGTCCTTCGCTGCCGCTGAGGGTGCTATCGGCCTGGCTCTAAACGCCAACAAGGCTCGCAAGAAGCCGCTGCGCGTCATCCTCAACGGTCTGGGCAAGGACGCTGCTCAGATCATCGCCCGCATCAACGGCTTCACCTACGTGAAGACCCAGTTCGACTACTTCACGGGCGAGCTCAAGGTCGTCGAGACCATCCCCTACTCCGATGGTCCCCGCGCCGCCGTCAACTGCTACGGCGCCGACGACGTCCGCGAGGGCGTTGCCATCATGTGGCACGAGAACGTCGACATCTCGATCACCGGTAACTCCACCAACCCCACGCGCTTCCAGCACCCCGTCGCTGGCACCTACAAGAAGGAGCGCCTCGAGGCTGGCAAGAAGTACTTCTCCGTCGCTTCTGGTGGCGGCACTGGTCGTACCCTGCACCCGGACAACATGGGCGCCGGCCCTGCCTCTTACGGCATGACCGACACCATGGGCCGTATGCACTCCGACGCCCAGTTCGCCGGTTCTTCCTCCGTGCCTGCGCACGTTGACATGATGGGTCTCATCGGCATGGGCAACAACCCCATGGTCGGTGCCACCGTCGCCTGCGCTGTCGCCGTCGAGGAGGCCCTCAAGGCCTAATCGCGCCCGCGCGATGCTCATATAGTTGA
>CABUSE010000221.1 GCA_902494135.1 uncultured Collinsella sp.
AGCGCAGGCGAGAGCGTCGACGCTTCGGCTGCTGGCATGACGGCTGGTGCCAATGCTTCGAGCGAGGCGACGAAGTTCCCCAGCTTTACGGGCAAGGACCTGGATGGCAACGACGTGAGTAGCGACGAGCTGTTCTCTAAGAACAAGGTCACCGTCATGAACTTCTGGTTCACCACTTGCAAGCCGTGCGTGGGCGAGTTGGGCGATCTTGAGAAACTGAATCAGGAGCTTGCCAAGAAGGGCGGTCAGGTCGTGGGCGTCAATTCCTTTACGCTCGATGGCAACAAGGGCGAGATTGCAGATGCCAAGGACGTACTGAGCAAGAAGGGCGTGACATATAAGAACATCTGGTTCAAGTCGGATAGCGAGGCCGGTAAGTTTACGTCAAATTTGTTCTCGTTCCCGACAACGTATGTCATCGATCAGAATGGCAACATCGTAGGGGAGCCCATCGTGGGAGCCATCAGCTCCGCCGAGCAGCGCGCAGCACTCAACAAACTTATCGACCAGGCGATTGCGAATAGCGAGCAGTAAAAAAACACGTAAAGCATCGCGAGGATCGTGTGTCGCTGTGCGGAGTAGTCCGCTGCCTTTCAAGATAATCTCCACCATATAGAGGCCCCACTTGGGGCCTCTTTTTTGGGCGCCGTCCCGTTCGTTTTTTGGCGCGGTTCCCTACATTCCTCACTGGTGTCGGTGAAAAATGGGGATAGAGTAGGACAAACGCGTCGAATACGAACGGCGGGGGAGAGCGGGCAGGGTGCCTGCGCAGGAGAGGTTGCCGTCCATGTTGGAGCTCAAAGGAATTTGCAAAAGGTACGTTACGCAGTCGTTTACCCAGGTGGCGCTCGACAGCGTAAGCCTGTCTTTTCGGGATAACGAGTTCGTGGCCATTCTGGGCCCCTCGGGCTCGGGTAAAACCACGATGCTCAACGTTATCGGTGGACTTGATCATTTCGATTCTGGTGACCTGCTGATCGACGGTATTTCGACCAGGGATTTTCACGATCGCGATTGGGATGCCTATCGCAACAACCGCATCGGCTTTGTGTTCCAGAGCTATAACCTCATTCCGCATCAGACCATTTTGGAAAACGTGGAGCTGGCGCTCACGCTCACGGGCGTGGGGCATGCCGAGCGCCGCCAGCGTGCGCGCGAGGCGTTGGAGAAAGTCGGCCTGGGCGAGCACGTTAACAAGCGCCCGAGCCAGCTATCGGGCGGGCAGATGCAGCGCGTGGCCATCGCCCGCGCCCTGATCAACGATCCCGAGATCGTGCTGGCAGACGAGCCGACCGGCGCCTTGGATTCCACAACGTCCGTGCAGGTCATGGACTTGCTCAAGGATGTGGCGCGCGACCGTCTGGTTATTATGGTCACGCATAATCCCGAGCTGGCGTACCAATACGCCACGCGCATCGTCAACCTGGCGGACGGCAAGATCACCGACGATTCCGATCCTTTCGATGTCGCTGACGCCACGCGCCGCGAGGCAAAGCCTACGCGCAAAACCTCGATGAGCTTTGTGACGGCGCTGGGGCTTTCTGCCCGCAACCTTATGACCAAGAAGGGCCGCACGGCCATGACTGCTTTTGCGGGCTCGATTGGCATTATCGGCATTGCGGCGATTCTGGCGCTGTCCAACGGCGTAAACGGCTACATCAAAAAGGTCGAGGAGGATACGCTCTCGAGCTACCCGCTCACCATTTCCAAGCAGGATTACGACCTGTCGTCCATGATGGGCGGA
>CABUSE010000222.1 GCA_902494135.1 uncultured Collinsella sp.
CACGCCGAGGTCGCCGCGGACGGGTTGATATAGGGAGAGGGCCTGACCCCATATCGTTGGGGCCGGGCCCGATTTTGCCTCTTGACAATGTCCTGCTCATATTAAAAGGAACGTCCCCAAGTGCCAAGTGCCGCAAGAATGTCCCCTTTGACCAGTCATTTAAGAACGTCCCCAATGACTACCGCATCCGGAGCAAGGCAACGCCGCAGGTAGAGGACGGACAGCGAGCGACGTCCAGAGCGAACAAGTTGGCATGAAAAAGGCAAGGTATAGACCTTCTGGTCATGCCTTGCCTTTTGAATGACAAATTGTCGCTCTGGGCGGCGCGCAGCGTCGGCCCGTTACGCGGTTTGGTAAAACCGCGTAACTACAAATCCCCGCCGGCGCCCAGCAGCTTGCGCATGACTTGCTCGGGGTTAACCGAGCCGTCGCGCGGGGCCAGGGCGGTGATCTTCTTCTGCATCTTGTACTCGTGCAGCTCGTCCTCGAGCTGGCGCACGCGAGCACGGAGCTTTTCATTCTCGCGCTCGCGCTCCTCGGCACGCTCCTTCATATCAAGGATGCGCACCACGCCAGCAAGGTTGATGCCCTCGTCGGTCAGCTGGTTGATAAGCTCCAGGCGCTCGATATCGGCACGCGAATACAGGCGCGTGTTGCCGCCCGAGCGCTGGGGGTTCACCAGGCCCTTGGACTCGTAGACGCGCAGAGTCTGCGGATGCATGCCGGTCAGCTCGGCCGCCACGCTGATCATGTACAGCGGTTTGTTCCTATTGTCCTCGGCCATGCTACCTGACCCCTTTCCGTCTCGTTATCGTCCATCATAAGCCCGCGGGCGCGGGCGTGCGCCACGACCGCCCTAGTATGTCGCCTTGTAACGGTTGACCTTCTCGCGATAATCGCGCGTGTCGGCCTCGCGCAGCTTGGTCATAGCATCGCGCTCGTCATCGGACAGGTTCGTGGGGACCTGCACCTTGATCTCGACGAGCAGCGCGCCCGTACGGCCACGGTGCTTAACGTCGGGCGCTCCCATCTCCTTAAAGCGGAACTTCTTGCCCGTCTGGGTACCCGCGGGCACTTTCAAACGGACCGTCGCACCGCCGGGCGTGGGCACGTCCACCGTGCAGCCGAGCGCCGCCTCGTAGACCGAGACCGGTACCTCCATGGTCACGTCGGCGCCTTTGCGCTTAAACAGCGGGTGCTCCTCCACATGCGTGGTCACGACCAGGTCGCCGCGCTCGCCACCCGCAACGCCATACTCGCCGCGACGCTTGTAGCGTAGCTTGCCGCCGTCGACCGCGCCCGCGGGCACCGAGACCGTAATGGTCTGCTGCTCGCCTGTCGAGGGAATGCGATAGGTGACCTTGTGCGTCACACCGCGAAACGCGTCCTCGGCCGTCACATCGACGGTCAGCGACAGGTCGCCGCCCTTGCGAGCACGGCTGCGGCCCGCGCCGGCACCGGCAGCGCCCGCAGCCCCGGCAAAGCCCGAGCCCCAGTCGCTGCCCCAGGCGCCGTTGCCGCTAAAGATGCTATCGAAGATGTCGCCCCAGCCGCTGGCGCCCGCGCCGGCACCGTAGCCGCCGCCATACGCGCCACCCGCGCCCGGCATGCCGCCAAACATGAGCATCTGGTCGTACTCTTTGCGCTTCTTCTCGTCCGAAAGCGTCTCGTAGGCCTCGCTGATCTCCTTGAACTTGGCCTCGTCGCCGCCGGCATCGGGGTGATATTTTTGCGC
>CABUSE010000223.1 GCA_902494135.1 uncultured Collinsella sp.
GCTGCCGACGCCAAGGCCGGAACCGCGCAGAACTCCATCGACTTTAAGGTCGGCCCCGACGGCGCACTCCAGAACGCCAGCGCCGCAATGCAGGGGACGGGCCTCGATCTTTCCAAGAATGCAGCCTTCGACATGGGCTACCAGGGCATTGCCGGCGGCACAGACAAAATTAAGCTCAAGACAAGCGGAAACGTCGCCCGCGTCACGCGCGACATCTTCCACGTAACCGGCGAAGGCGATCAGGTTGCAACGATCACCTGGACGGTCGAGCCCGGTGTGCACACGGCATAAGGCCGTCGCCCTGGCCGCCGCCGTCAGCATCCTAGCGTTTGGGCCAGCCATGGCCTTTGCCCAGCAAGAACAGGCGCAGGCCGCCACACAAGTGACGGTCGACCTCTCGGAGCTCGACCGCGGCGACCGCGAGGAACCATTGGCGCAGACAGGCGATGGACGTTGGCTCTTGGCAGCAGGCGCCACAGCAGCAGGCGCGGGAACCGCCGGCCTCGGTCTGCACATCAAACGCAGCCAGAAACAAAACACGGACAGGCCGCACTAAATTAGCTAAGGAGACCCCATGGCATCGAAGAACCTTTTGCCCGTCGTCGCACTTTGCGGCGCGCTCGCAACCGGAACGCCTGTCGCCGCTTGGGCGACCCCCGTCATGGCAGACTCCTTACCAGCAGCCCTAAGTTCCGCCCCAAATCCGTCGAGTACCATTGCGTGCGAGCGTTTTTCGATCGCACAGGCCGCGGTCTCAACCTCGGGATGCCTTCGTCGTAATACGGACGGCTCGATAGTCGTGGATATCAAGCGTTCGAACAAGGCAAACGGCTCCCAGGCGGGGTGCACCGTCTGCACGTGGCGCTCGGTTGTGCTCGATGCGGATGGCGATCCATGCAATTTAGAGCTGCGCATCGACATCGCTTCGGTCGATGACTCGGCGAACGGAGCGAAGGTCGCCTTCGACGGTACGTTTTTTGAGAAAGGAGGCGGTATATGTCTGGGCTGCGCCGCCGCGAATGCAGATGATGCGCAGCCCACCCTCTCATTCACGGCATCGTTGCGGCTGACCAAAGCCGGTACCGATGCCATCGCGGCGGGAGAAGCGTCCCTGCTGTTCTACGCCGTCAGCACCAAAGACACAGACGCTCATTTCGAGAAGCCAGCCGGATCACTCAGCCTTACACGAGGGATAGAGGCAGGCCCTATTGAAATCGATGCCCACGCGCAAAGCAGGCAACGCATTCTTGCCGACCCGGCGCTTCTCGAAATGGAGTGGAACGGATCCGGAGCCATCGGAATTCTTCCCTCCGCGCTTGACGCCAAGACGCTCCCCTCAAACGACGAACCCATCAACGCAACCATACAAGAAGAGAGCGCGGACAAAGAAGCAGGTGCGGGCGACACGCCGTCGCCGACAAACGGCATCCCAGCTTCTCTCGAAGCACCGAATGAGCCCGCTAACGATCCAAACGATCCCGAGCTCGCGGACAGTCTGGGGCTTGCTGATCCTCAAGAGATCGATGAAGGTAACTGCTGCGTGCTTGCCGCGCTCGACCACACAGAGGTCATCGACGCTGCGGACATCGAAGTTGCCGCCGCCAATCAACCCGTCCGCAAGTCGGCCATCATCGCATTTCCCGAATCCATCGAAGTCGTCTTTTTGCCATCGGGCGAGGTCGTGGCCCCAACACTGCTCACCTTGTTGGGCGCCAAGAATACTCGAAA
>CABUSE010000224.1 GCA_902494135.1 uncultured Collinsella sp.
ACCTCCGCCGCGGCGGACAGGTATTCCTTTTGCATATAGAGTCCCCTCCTGGGATTCGGGCCACTCAGCAGATTGATGCCCGATCATAATTCCCAGGAGAAGGGCAAGGGCTCATCAAGGCTGCCGTGCTGAGCGGCAGTTGATAGTGGAGCTATGGTACCCCAAAGCGGCGCGTCTAGCCAAAACATTCCAATTGGAAACACGGCTCGAGTGCAACGATGCAGACCGTGTGATGCTCAACATTGATAAAACGTTTTTCCTTCGGCGCATCGTCAAACTGAAATATCGCCCAGATAGCAGCGGTCAGAACGGTTGATAAAGTTTTTTCATATACCGTTTTTACCGCAAAAAATGAACTTCTAATTCGGCATACGGTCGATTTTTGGGGGTGTTCGGTCGTCATTTCGTTATAATCATCTCAGTTTTATTTCTTATGGTTTATCTATCAGCGCAAGACGATGTCAGATGGAGGTCTGAATGTACAAGCGCACTAAGATTGTATGCACCATGGGTCCCGCCTGCGATAGCGACGAGACCATCCGCGAGATGATCAAGGCGGGCATGAACGTCGCCCGTTTTAACTTCTCGCACGGATCCTACGACGAGCACCACGGTCGCATCGAGCGCGTCCGTCGTATTTCCAAGGAGCTCGGTCTGCCCGTCGGCATCCTGCTCGACACCAAGGGCCCCGAGGTCCGCACCGGCCTTCTGGTCGACGGCAAGAAGGTTGCCGTCAAGACCGGCGACAAGATCGTCGTCACCGCTCAGCCCACGTCCGAGGATTTCCACGGCACCGCTGAGCACATCTCCCTCGACTACCTGGCCCTGCCCTCCGAGGTCGAGAAGGGCTCCCTCATCCTGATCGATGACGGCCTGGTTGCCCTCGAGGTCGAGTCCGTCGACGGCCAGGACATGACCTGCGTCGTTAAGAACGACGGCCTGATCGGCGAGCGCAAGGGCGTCAACATGCCCAACGTCAACATCTCTCTGCCCGCCATCACCGAGCGCGATCGTCAGGACATCCTCTTTGGCCTGACCGAGAACATCGACTACATCGCCGCTTCCTTCATCCGTGACGGCGAGTCCGTCCGCGGCATCCGCAAGCTTTGCCGCGAGAACGGTGGCGAGCACGTGACGATCTTCCCGAAGATCGAGTGCGCCCTGGGCGTCGAGAACTTCGACGAGATTCTCGAGGCTTCCGACGGCATCATGGTCGCCCGTGGCGACCTGGGCATCGAGATCAAGCCCGAGCTCGTTCCGCACATCCAGAAGGAGATCATCGCCAAGTGCAACGCGGCCTACAAGCCCGTTATCACCGCTACGCAGATGCTCGACTCCATGCAGCAGAACCCGCGCCCGACGCGCGCCGAGGTTGCCGACGTCGCTAACGCCATCTACGACGGCACCGACGCCGTCATGCTCTCTGGCGAGTCCGCTGCCGGTAAGTACCCGGTCGAGGCCGTCAAGATGCAGGCCAGCATCGCTCTCGAGACCGAGAAGTACCTCCCGGCTCACGCTCCGCTCGAGGTTCCGGCTGACGCTCACGGCACCCGCGTCGTCAACAACGTTGTGGGTATGTCCGCTGTGAACATGGCCACCACCGTTGGCGCCAAGTGCATCACCGTGCCGACGACCACCGGTCGTACCGCTCGCCTGATCTCGCACTTCCGTCC
>CABUSE010000225.1 GCA_902494135.1 uncultured Collinsella sp.
CATAGCGTATAGTGCAAAAACAGGGCCGCTGGCTATATTGTCAGCGGCCCCGTTCCGTTCCGTTTCGGTATGTTCGGCTAGTCTTCGAGCAGGTCCTCGATAAAGCCGACGCGGTAGTTTTTGAAGATGACCTCGCCGCCGTCTTGCGTGGCATCCAGGTCGACATCGCCCATGATGCCAAAGTCGTGGTCGCCATCCTCGTCGGCAAAAATCTGGTGCACGTGCCACACGTGATCGGTCTTCTCGTCGCTCCCGTCGATGGTAAACATCGCGGCGCTGCGGGCATCTCCGTCGGTGAGGATTTCCTCGTGCTGCTCATGGTAGGCATCGAGCGCCTTTTGCCAGCGGACCTCGCTCATGCCCCAGTCCTCGTCGAGTTCGCCCAGGTCGCGAACGTGCTCGTGGGCGGCAAGGGTCACGCGGCGGAAGAGTGCGTTGCGCACCAGCAGCGTGCAGCCGCGACGGTCCGCAACGACCTCGTCGATGCCCTGCGGCGGCGCGGCGTCGAGGGCCGCCGGGTTGCCGGCGTTCTCCCACTCGTCCACCAGGCTCGAGTCGACCGAGCGCACCACAAAGCCGAGCCACGAAATGATGTCGCGCAAGCGCTCATCGCGCTTCTCAATGGGCACGGTGCGATCGAGGGAGCGGTAGGCCTCGGCTAGGTAGCGCAGCAGAATGCCCTCGGAGCGGGCGATGCCGAGCTTTTGGATATAGCCCTTAAAGTCGCTCGCGCTCTCCAACATGTCGCGCAGGACGCTCTTGGGCGAGAGCTGGTAGTCGTTGGCCCAAGGTACTTCCTGGCAGTACTTGTCGAAGGCGGCATCGAGCAAATCCTCGAGCGGCTTTTCGTAGGTGACATCCTGGATGCGCTCCAAGCGTTCCTCATATTCGACGCCGTCGGCTTTCATCTCGGCCATAGCGCGGTCGCGCGCGGCGCGCTCCTGCGCGCGCAGCACCTGCTTGGGATCCTCGAGCGTAGCCTCGACCATTGAGATCAGATCCATGGTATAGGTCTCACTCTCGGGGTCGAGCAGCTCCAGCGCGGCAAGCAAAAACGGCGAGAGCGGCTGGTCGAGCGCAAAGTCCTCGGGCAGATCGACCGTCAGTGCATAGTCGATGTCTGGCGCGGCGTCAGTCGGGGCGTCGGGCGCGGGCGGCACCTCGGTGCGAACGACGACGCCGGAATCGATGAGCGTGGCGAAGATTTCGTCGGCGCGAACCTCGAGCTTGGCCTTTTCCTCGGGGGTCTGCAAGCTCGTCTCGATGAGGTCGTGTACGCGGACTCGGGCATCGCCGCCCTGCTCGACCACGCTAATCACCATGGAGTGCGTGATGCGAAGGCGCGGCTTGAGCGTCTCGGGCTGCGTCTCGATCAGGCGCTCAAAGGTCTGCTTGTTCCAGGTGACAAAGCCCTCGGGGGCCTTCTTCTTTTTAATCTTGCGGAGCTTCTTGGGGTCGTCGCCCGCCTTGGCCATGAGCTTGGCGTTCTCGATCTCGTGCTCCGGTGCCTCGGCGATGACCATGCCCTCGGTATCGAAGCCCGAACGGCCGGCGCGACCGGCAATCTGATGGAACTCGCGGGCGCGCAGACGACGCATCTTGTAGCCATCGAACTTGGTGAGCGCGGTGAGCACCACGGTGTGGATGGGTACGTTGATGCCGAC
>CABUSE010000226.1 GCA_902494135.1 uncultured Collinsella sp.
AGGCCGGTGTCGAGCCCGTCATCCTTATGGAGCATGTCACCAAGATCTATCCGGCACAGCCCAACAAGCCTGCACTCGACGACATCAACATCGAGATCTATCCGGGCGAGTTCGTCTTCCTGGTCGGTCACTCCGGCTCGGGTAAGACCACGCTGCTGTCGACGCTCAACCGTGACGTCAAGCCGACGAGCGGCCGCATCCTGGTTGCCGGTCAGGACCTCATGAAGATCAAGAACCGCAAGGTTCCGTTCCTGCGCCGCCAGATTGGCGCCGTGTTCCAGGACTTTAAGCTTCTGCCGCAAAAGACCGCCTACGAAAACGTGGCGTTTGCCCTGCAGTGCATCGGCAAGCCCAAGGGCGTCATTCGCAGCCAGGTGCCCGAGGTACTGCGTCTGGTCGGTCTGGCCGATCAGATGGACTCGCTGCCCGACCAGCTTTCCGGTGGCGAGCAGCAGCGCGTTGCCGTCGCCCGCGCTATGGTCAACCGTCCGCCGCTGCTGATTTGCGACGAGCCCACGGGTAACCTCGACCCGGCGATCTCGCTGGGCATCATGAAGCTGCTCGAGCGTATTAACCGCACCGGCACCACCGTGATCGTCGCCACGCACGACCGCGAGATGGTCGATAGCATGCACCGTCGCGTGATCGCCCTTGAGGGCGGCCACGTTATCCGCGACCAGGAGAGGGGAGGTTACGGCAACTATGGCACCAACTAACGTGGGCTACTCCTTCAAAGAGGCAATCAGCCACTTCTTCCGTAACTGGACTACCTCGCTCGGCGCCGTCATCACGATCTTCCTTTCGCTGTTTATCATCGGCCTGTTCATCATGGGCTCCGCGATGCTGAACTCCGTGATCGGCACCGTCGAGGATCAGGTTGTCATCAACGCGTTCATTAGCGATGACGCCGATCAGGCCGATGTTCAGGCTTTTGAGGCCGAGCTTAAGACGTGGAATAACGTCAAGTCCGTGACCTATAAGGACAAGGACGACGCGAAGGCCGAGTATTCGAGCAAGATGTCGGGCAACGCCGACGCCACCATGAGCGCGCTCGATGGCCAGAACCCGCTGCCGGCTTCGTTTGCAATTGAGATGGACGATCCGTCCAAGGTCGAGAGCACGGCCAAAAAGCTCAAGAAGGATGCCGATTTCCAGAAGATCGCGGATGACGGCGACGTCAACGCGAGCGTGCTGTACGGCCAGGAGGAAGTGAGCCGCCTGTTCCAGGTGACCAACTATATCCGCATCGCCGCCGTGGTGCTCGTTGGCCTTCTGACCTTTATCGCTTTCATCTTCATCAACAACACGATTCGCCTATCCATCACGGCGCGTCGTCGTGAGATTGCGATTATGCGTCTGGTCGGCGCCAGCAACGGCTTCATTCGCGGCCCGTTTATCACCGAGGGCGTACTGCAGGCCATTTTGGGCTCGTTGCTTTCCATCGGCGTTCTGGAGCTGCTGCGCAACCTGATGATTCCGCGTCTGCAGGAGAGCATCGGCTGGATGTCGTTTGTCCTGCCGATGCAGTACTACTTGGTGACCTATGCTGCGCTGATTCTGGTCGGCGTGATTATCGGTCTCTTTGGTTCTGCCATCGCCATGCGCCGCTACCTGCGCGTGTAGGCATGCCTGGAATTCATCCCTTCCAACGGG
>CABUSE010000227.1 GCA_902494135.1 uncultured Collinsella sp.
TACGGCGCTCGACATGGTCGACCGCTATGGCGATGAGTTGTCGCTCGTGCTGCTGGATATTGTCATGCCGGGCATAAGCGGCTTTGAGGTGCTGGCCGATCTGTCGCGCCGAACGGGTATCGACAATCTGCCTGTCATCATGATCTCGAGCGAAGATTCCGATGATATGGTTCTGCGCGCGTACGAGCTGGGCGCTTCGGACTATATCAACCGCCCGTTTGACTCCCGTGTCGTGCGCCGCCGTGTAAGCAACACCATCCGCCTATACGCCAAGCAGCGCCGCCTGACGAGCCTGCTGTCCCAGCAGTACAACGAGCGCGTCAAGAACAGTCGCATGCTCATCGACATCATGGCCGGCGTCATGGAGCTTCGCAATGGCGAGAGCGGCAGGCACGTTACGAACATCGAGAAGCTGACCGAGCTGCTGCTTGGCTGTCTGGTCCAGCGTAGCGGCACGATCTCCCTCGACAATGAGGAACGCTCCACGATCGCCCTGGCTTCGGCGCTGCACGATATCGGCAAGATGTCGATTGACGATGCGATTCTCAACAAGCCCGGACGCCTTACGCCCGAGGAGTTCGAGATTATGAAAACGCATACCACAATCGGCGCTGACATGTTGCTTGAGCTGGGTAGCCATCATGCCGGCAATGCGCTTATGGAATATGCGTACCAGATTGCGCGTTGGCATCACGAGCGCTGGGACGGCAAGGGTTACCCCGATGGCCTCAAGGGCGACGAAATTCCCATCGCCGCGCAGGTGGTTTCGGTGGCTGACGTGTACGATGCACTGACGAGCGTGCGCGTGTACAAGGACGCTATCCCGCACGAGGAGGCGATCCAGATGATCTTGGACGGTAAGTGCGGCACCTTTAACCCGCTGCTGCTCGATTGCCTGCTCGAGGTGCAAGACCAAATTGCCGAGACGTTGGCACGCCCTGCTGACGTCGTTGCGTTTCCCACGATTTAGTTTGACCAAAGGAGTTTTAACCCATGATTTCCATGCGTGAGGCGTATGAGAAGATCGGCGCAAATTATGATGACGCGTGCGCTCGGCTGATGGGCGAGGAAATGCTTGCCCGCTTTGCCCTCAAGTTTTTGGATGACGAGAGCATGGACAAGCTGGAGGCCGCCATGGCGGCGGGAGACGCCGAAGGTGCGTTTATGGCAGCGCACACGCTCAAGGGCGTGAGCCAGAACCTAGGATTCGATAATCTGTACGAGCCGGCGGTCGTGGTGACCGAGGCGCTGCGCGGCGCCGATGCCGTTGACGGAGCTCGCGAGGGAATGCATGCGCTACAGCAGCAATATGCGGCTACGATGTCGGCCCTGCGCGAGGCGGCCGAGTAAGAGCTTGCGAGCTTTGGACTATGTGCCTGCCGCGTATAGGCAAAAGGGCGCCCCGCCGGACCATGTGGCCGGCGGGGCGCCCTTATCTGTTGTGTGGCTCGCGAACTAGCGGGCCTGCTTAACCTTGGCCGCTGCCTCGACAAACGACTTCCACAGGTTAAAGTCGGTCTCGAGCGTCTTCCACGTATACTCAGGGTGCCATTGA
>CABUSE010000228.1 GCA_902494135.1 uncultured Collinsella sp.
ACTGCCACTGAGCGCAAGCGCGTCAGCTTCGGGAAAATCCCGGAGGCCATGGAGCTCCCCAACCTTATCTCTGTTCAAAGGGAATCCTTTGAGCGTTTTAAGGACGAGGGCCTTCGTGAGGCGTTCAAGGAATCCAGCCCCATCCAGAGCCAGAACCATGTTCTCGAGGTTACCTTCGGCGAGCATCAGTTCGGGGACCCCGCGCACACCGTCGAGGAGTGCCGCGAGAAGGACATGACCTATCAGGCTCCGCTTCTGACCGACGTCCGTCTCACCAACAAGGAGACCGGCGAGATCAAGGAGCAGCTCGTCTTCATGGGTGACTTCCCCATGATGACCGATCAGGGCACCTTTATCATCAACGGTACCGAGCGTATCGTCGTCTCCCAGCTCGTCCGTTCCCCGGGCGTGTACTACAGCTCCGAGATGGATTCGGGCAAGCAGATCTACAAGGCTCAGATCATCCCGTCCCGCGGTGCCTGGCTCGAGTTTGAGGTCGACAAGCGCGACCAGCTCATGGTCTCCATCGACCGTAAGCGCAAGCAGAGCGCCACGATGTTCCTGCGCGCCCTTGGCATCGCCGTCACCAACGACGACATCATCGAGCTGCTCGGCAACTCCGATGTGATCAAGCGCACCCTCGAGCGCGATACCGCCCTTACCCGCGAGGATGCTCTTATCGAGATCTACCGTCGCCTGCGCCCGGGCGAGCCTCCCACCGTGGATGCTTCCCGCAGCCTGCTCGAGGGCCTGCTCTTCAACCCGCAGCGCTACGATCTGGCCCGCGTCGGTCGCTACAAGGTCAACAAGAAGCTCAACCTCACCACCGAGGAAGAGGTCACGGTGCTCACCGACGAGGATATCGTCGCTACGCTGCGCTACCTGCTGTCCCTCGCTGCCGGCGAGCAGGGCTTCAAGGTCGACGACATCGACCACTTTGGCAACCGCCGCATCCGTACCGTTGGCGAGCTCGTCGCCAACCAGTTCCGTATCGGCATGAGCCGTATGGAGCGCGTCGTCCGTGAACGTATGAGCTCCCAGGACATCGACGAGATCACCCCGCAGTCGCTCATCAACATCCGTCCGATCGTGGCCTCCATCAAGGAGTTCTTCGGTTCCTCGCAGCTCTCGCAGTTCATGGACCAGGCGAACCCCCTGACCGGTCTGACCCACAAGCGCCGTCTGTCCGCACTCGGCCCTGGCGGTCTTGCCGGCCACAAGTCGGGCTCCAGCCGCCGCACCAACGTGCCGACGGCCGTCCGCGACGTTCACAACTCGCACTACAGCCGCATGTGCCCGATCGAGACCCCCGAAGGCCCCAACATCGGCCTGATCGGCTCGCTCGCCCTCTACGCCCGCGTCAACGAGTACGGCTTCATCGAGGCTCCGTTCCGTCGCGTCGAGAACGGCGTTGCCACCGACCAGATCGACTGGATGACCGCTGACGAGGAAGAGAAGCACGTCATCGCGCCGGCCAACACGCCGCTCGATCCCAAGACCAACGAGTTCATCACGACCGATGCCGAGGGCAAG
>CABUSE010000229.1 GCA_902494135.1 uncultured Collinsella sp.
ACCGGGTTTTCGCCCTGATGCGTGCCGTGAAGCCCGTTGCGCACGATGCGGTCGTTGCGGATATAGGCGATGGGCGGATAGTTGACGCTAATGAACGCGTTAAAGCTCATGGTGCGCTGCTTGCGGGCACGCGTGCCGGCAATGGCGACGCCGCCAAACACAATCGAGACGTCGTGCGAATGCTCATCGAGCGCATAGAGCAGGCTCTGATACAGGTTGAGCTTAGCATCGGTAAAGGGGTTGCCCATGGGCTTTTGCGAGCCGGTGAGCACGATGGGCTTGGGGCTGTCCTGAATCAGGTAGGAAAGCGCTGCCGCGGTGTAGCTCATGGTGTCGGTGCCGTGCAGAATCACGAAACCGTCGTGGTCGGCATAACCCTCGACGATGACGTCGCGGATACGCATCCAGTCACTGGGGCGCATATTGGTGCTGTCGATGTTCATGGGCTGCACCACGTCGAGCTCGCAGAGGCCCGAGATCTCGGGGACGCTCTGGGCGAGTTCCTCACCGGTCAGGGCGGGGGAGAGGCCGTTGCCGTCCTCGGTCGATGCGATGGTGCCGCCCGTGGCGATGAGAAGGATGCGCTTCATGCTGGTATTCCTATCGTATTTGCCGCCACAGAGGCGGAGTCGTTCGGCAGTATTGTGGCACAGGGCGTCCAATGTTCAAACGTATTACATCATCCGTAACGTTTGGTAACACTTCAATTGCCGTCAAATAGGGGCCCAGGTCGTGCGTTTGCCGTGCGCTGATGGCTGCGAGGGGCAAGAAACCCCATATAACGTGTACACTATGGAGGTTATTTTCGTTCATTCACGCGGGTGGGCACCGGCTCCCCGCCAACAAGAGGGGGAAACCATGGATCAAAAGGCTTCCGCAAAGGTCCTCGTACTCGACTTTGGTGCGCAGTACGGTCAGCTCATTGCCCGTCGCGTCCGCGACCTCAACGTGTATTCCGAGATTGTCCCCTGCGACATCTCGGCCGACGAGATTCGCGAGATGAACGCCTCTGCGCTCATCCTTTCCGGCGGCCCGGCTTCTGTGTACGCCGAGGACGCTCCGTCCATCGATCCCGCCATCTTTGACCTGGGCCTTCCCGTCCTGGGCTTTTGCTACGGCCATCAGATCACGGCCGTGACGCTCGGCGGCAAGGTTGGCCACTCCGAGGTGGGCGAGTACGGCCGCGCCACTATTACGCGCACTGCCGGCGCCAAGCTCTTTAACTCCACGCCCATGGAGCAGACCGTGTGGATGAGCCACCGCGACGCCGTGTCCGAGGTGCCCGAGGGCTTTACCGTTACCGCCAGCACCGACGTGTGCCCGGTTGCCGCCATGGAGTGCGTCGAGCGCAAGATTTTCACCACGCAGTTCCACCCCGAGGTCAAGCACTCCGAGTACGGTCAGCAGCTGCTGAGCAACTTCCTGTTTGAGATCTGCGGCCTGGAGCCCAACTGGAGCATGGACAACCTGGTCGAGACCATGACGGCCGAGTTCCGCGAGAAGGTCGG